>JALOMP010000279.1 GCA_025455365.1 Chitinophagaceae bacterium
ATATTTACCTGGGGACCAAGACCAGCGCCTGCCCAGGCTTTGCTGAAAGACTGGAAAGCAAATCCCGGTGGGCGTGATTGGGATGCATTTGAAGAAGAACTACATGGCTGGTACGCAAAAGACCGGGGCGATACCCTGCAATCGGAATTTACGAAACTACTAAAAACGATGGACTAGCTTATCAGCGGGAGCTACATATTCCGATGGTAGCTCCCACCTCTCTTGTGTGGCCTAAACTTCGCAGGAAAATCTACCCGCTTTCCGTTTCGTAAGAAGCCGTTTTGGTGATTTCTATGTCATTCGCCGCGTTATGCTTCTTGCTTCCCTTTGGCTTCCCAATGCCGTAACTGCCAATATCTATCACCGTAAATTTCGTGTCAACGGTTACAAAACACTAAAGAACCATCGAAAAAATAAAGACAATCCTTTTCATTTTGATTATGTTTCCAGTTAAGTCGATGGTCAGAAATAATCCTTTCAGCAGAACTGACCCTTAACAGCATTTTTACACGCTGGTTTCCAAGGGATGAGCATCCGATGATGTCATGCAGGCTTCAGAATCGATTGAACAAACCTCGCATTCGAAAGAACCTACCCTGAAAAACTGGTTGGACACAGACGTGATGATGATTGACAAAATAGTAGTGTAACCAAATACATCTATCTGCCCGGCGAACAGATATAGGCCCAAACTCACCAGGTGAGCCACAAATAGCAGGGCTGGAACAAGCTTTCTGTGATGCAGCCAGGAAAAGTCCATACCGGCCATATACACGCCGTAGACAGCTAGCCAGAGCAGCCAGTCGTATCGAAAAAACATAGGCTCAAAGGGAATCGACATCAAGCCGGCACTGGCCATGATCACGGGCAATATGGCGCAGGGGACAGTGAAGAGAAGGGAAATCTTCCGGAACCTGCGCTGCTCAGTATGAAATAAGCTATCTGTGACCATGTTGAATCACATTCACTGAAGCGTGAATGACATTTGTTGCAAATCTTTTGAATTCCCGCCCACCATGACATCAAAATCTCCCGGTTCCGATACGAATTTCAGATCGGAATTATAGAAACGAAGCATTGGTTCCGTGATCTCGAATACTACTTCGCGGGACTCGCCCTTCTTCAGCATAACTTTCTGAAACCCTTTGAGTTCTTTGACCGGGGGCGAAATGCTTCGGACCTTATCGCGGAGGTAGAGCTGCACCACTTCCTCGCCGTCATAGGCACCCGCATTGCTAACCGTCACGGATACGGTAAGACGACCGGCTTTGTTCATACGTGCGCCGCTGATCCGGGGTTTTCCGTAACTGAACGTGGTATAACTGAGCCCGTACCCGAAAGGAAGGAGGGGCTCATTGGGAACGTCCAGGTATTTGGTGGAGAATTTATTATTGGGATCCATGGGCCTGCCGGTAGGTTGTTGGCTGTAATACACAGGCACCTGTCCTACGTTGTAGGGGAAACTCATCGGCAGTTTACCCGAAGGATTCACCACGCCAAACAGCACGTCTGAAATCGCATTTCCCGCCTCTGTACCGGCGAACCAGGCCAGGAGCAGGGCGTCTGCAATTTCCAATTCGCGCGGGATGGCCAGCGGACGACCGGTCATCAACACCACAACCAGCGGCTTCCCCGTTTTTTTCAAAGCCTCCAGTAGTTTTCGCTGGCTGTCAGGCAGGGTTATATCTGAACGGGACGCGGCTTCGCCGGACATTTCGGATGCTTCACCCACCACCGCCACTACCACATCGGAGGATTGTGCCAGCGTCACCGCCTCCGAAATCATATCATCCGGTGTGCGCGGGTCAATTTCCACCCTTGTTCCGAAAACATTGGCTTTCTTGGCCAGGTTCGTGTCGTTCGTAATATTCGCTCCTTTTGCATAACGGATATTGCCGGTAGCCAGGTATTGTTTCATCCCCTCGAGAACCGGCACAGACATCTGCGGATCACCGGCCACAGCCCATGTGCCCAGCATGTTGTTTTTATCGTTAGCCAGCGGGCCTACCAGGGCAATCGCCCCACCCCGCTGCAGCGGAAGCGCCTGCCGGCTGTTCTTCAGCAGGACCATGCTGCGCGCCGCCGTGGCGCGGGAAGCCTGGCGATGTTCCGGTGTCAGGATTGTCTTTGCCGCCCTTTCGTCATTAATATAGCGATAGGGATCCTCAAACAAACCCAGCCGGTACTTGGCTTCCAGGATGCGCCGGCAAGCCAGGTCGATCTCCTGCTGCGTCACCTTCTTTTCCTGCAGGGATTTCTTCAGGGTGGTCAGGAAACCTTCCCCTACCATATCCATATCCATGCCGGCTTTGAGGGCCAGGGCCGAAACGGCCTGCAGATCGCCCATACCGTGGTTGATCATTTCATTCACGGAAGTGTAGTCAGACACCACCATGCCTTTGAATCCCCACTGCCTGCGCAAGAGGTCCGTCAGCAACCAACGGTTACCCGTTGCCGGTACACCGTCCACCACGTTGAAAGAGCTCATCACGCTGCCCACACCCGCGTCAACGGCCGCTTTATAGGGCGGCAGGTATTCGTTGTACATGCGCACGCGGCTCATGTCCACGGTATTATAATCCCTGCCCGCCTCAGACGCACCGTACAGAGCGAAGTGCTTCACGCAGGCGAGGAGGGTATTGTCTTTGGAAAGATCCGTGCCCTGGTACCCGCGTACCATGGCAACGGCAATCTGCGAACCCAGGTAGGGATCCTCCCCGGAACCTTCCGCCACGCGTCCCCAGCGGGGATCTCGGGCGATATCCACCATCGGGGAAAATGCCCAGTTGAGGCCATCCGCGGATGCTTCCGTAGCCGCAACGCGGGCAGCTTGTTCAATCAGCTTCATGTCCCAACTGGAAGCCATGCCCAATGGAATGGGGAACGTGGTTTTATGCCCGTGGATCACGTCAGACCCGAACATCAACGGGATTTTCAACCTGGATTCCTTCATAGCCAGGTCTTGCGCCTTACGTATGCGTTCCGGCGTATAAATGCCGAATAGTCCGCCCACATTTCCCTTCCGGATATTGTCCTCCACACCCTTGCTCACTACGGATCCTGTGGGAATGCCCCAGCCAGGCGTAACGAGGTTGAGTTGTCCGATCTTTTCGTCCAGGGTCATTTTAGCCATCAGCCCGCTGATGAAGCTGTTCATCTTCGCATCGGTGTACTGGGCAAAAGAAACGGTACTTGAGCATATCAGGATAAGGAGCAAGCATTTTTTCATGACTTGGGTTTGAAGGGGGAAGTTCCGAAAAAATGGTTGATAAATGTCCTGATCCAGATCACAGGTTTTGGGTACTTTCCCGCATCAAAAGGCAAACCCTCCCTTTCAGCCGCATCCATGCCTGATAGCCAGGTTGCCGGAAGCAACAAAATAACCATCATGAAATCATTCTTTGTATGCATCGCCGCCATGTTGGGCATTACCGGATGGGCCCAAATCCGTACCGGGGAAAATTTTGCCATCGCCGCTACCACCACCGGTAAAGTAAGGGGCTACCAGCATAACGAAATATTCACATACAAGGGAATTCCCTATGCGGAAGCCAGCCGGTTTGAAGCGCCCCAAAAGCCAAAGCCGTGGCAGCATATTCGCAGTTCCATGACCTACGGACCGGTGGCGCCGCTGATCGATCCCACCACATCCGTCCAGGACGAAAGCGAATTCGTCTTCCATCACGACTGGGGATACACGAATGAGAACTGCCTGGTGCTGAACCTGTGGACACCCGGTATCAACGACGGGAAAAAAAGACCAGTCATGTTCTGGATTCATGGCGGCGGGTTTACAGCCGGTTCATCGCAGGAACTGCCCTCGTATGATGGAGAAAGCCTGGCAAAAAAGGGCGATGTGGTGGTCGTTTCCATCAACCACCGCCTGAACATCCTCGGGTTCCTGGACCTGTCCGCTTATGGAGATCGATACAGGCATTCCGCCAACAACAGCATCCTCGATATCCGGGCTGCGCTGGAATGGGTGCGCGATAATATCGCCGGCTTCGGCGGAGATCCGGGGAACGTAACAATTTTCGGACAGTCGGGCGGCGGTGCCAAGGTCAATACCCTGATGGCCATGCCATCGGCCAAAGGACTCTTTCATAAAGCCATCAACCAGAGTGGTTCTTTCCGGTCAGAAATGCTTGACAAGTCCGCAACGCAGGCGATAGCCGCGGAAGTACTGAAACAGCTCCAGTTAACGCCTGGCGAGGTGGATAAACTACAGTCGATACCCTTTGCCCAATTAAGCGATGCGGGAAAGAAGGCATTGAAAAACGTGGCGGACCAGATGAAAGCGGCCGGCAAAACCTTGCC
>JALOMP010000280.1 GCA_025455365.1 Chitinophagaceae bacterium
ACCTGGGTCCCCGGGAATTTCGGACGATTCCCCTGCCACGCCTGGTGATTCAACCCTGGCGGACATGAAGCGCAACGTATATGCGCTGCTCGAAAACATCAACCAGAACGGCGTGGATTTCTTCGAAGTTTGGAATGCGGCGAAGGAAATGGGCGGCGCCAGTCCCGCGAATATCAGGGCTGCCTTTACATCGTTGCGGTTTGCGGACAGGACCTTGTCGAAGGAATCCCTGGTCCGGAGCGGGCGTGAATACGTACAGGCCCTGCAGCGGGTGATCGAAACCGAGACATCCAAAAGACTCCAGGAAAAAATTTCACTGGAAACGCAACGGGAGCAAACCCGGAAGCGTCTGGATACCGATATCACACGCATCGAGGAAGAAATGAACGCCCTTCGGCAGAAGCTGGCCGCCATGCACGATGAACGTCAAGGTATAGACGCAGATTTCGATCCCCGTATCCAGGCTATTGAAACGAAGATCAACGCCGGAAGAAAGGCTGTAGATGAAGTGTTGTCTGACATGCGGGCGGTGATCGGCATCATGGAACGAGACATCAATTAAACATCATGGATAACAAAAGCAACGCGCTCACGGTGATACCGGCTGAGCTGAAGAATCAATTGCCCATTTTCCAGGTACTGGACGCCAGCCTGCCCGCCCCGGTGAAGACGGAGAAAGGCAGGAAAACATTCGCCTCCATTCTGTACTGGGCCCTGATCATCGGTGGTGGCTACTGGTTTTTCAGGAATGTGGACAACCTGCTGGCTTTCGCGCAGAAATCGGTTCTCTTTGTTGCCTTCAGCATCGTGTTTATTGTCCTGCTCCTGCTCATGCCCAAAATTGTTGGTGTACTGCACCGGGTTGGACGGACGATCCTGTTTAAGAGCGAGCAATCGATCGTGCGGAACAATCCGATTACCGCGATGCAGTTGCTGCTCAATGATGCCAAGGATACGCTGAAGCGCGTGAAGGAAAAAATTTCCCATGTGGATGGTGTGCGGATCGACATGATCCAGAGCGGCACGCATGCGCAGAAGACAGCCGAGGAAAAATACAATTTCGTGAAGAAACTCGCATCGGATGCTTCCAAACAGGAGGAACTCTCCGCCGAGGCCCAGAAAGCCGGCAACCTGGAAAAGGCCAATGATCTTACCCGTATCGCCAAGGAAACCCGCACCAAGGCATTCCTGTTGGGCAAAGAGGGTGAAGCGGAGGAACACAACGCCCGCAGCTATGCGCAATACGCCAACCAGTTTTCGCGCGTGATCGAAGTGCTTAAAGACAATGAGAGTGCTGCCCGTATCTACGTGAGCACCCTGGACAGCAGCATCTCCATCCTGCGCAAGAAACTGGAAGCCACGCAGAAGATGCGGAACGCCACCGAAGGTTTGGCCGATGTGTTTAATGTGAAAGATGGATGGGTATTCCAGGAAGCGATGAATGCCGCCACACAGGCCATCAGCCAGAACATCGCGTCGATCCGCTCCAACCTCGAGTTCCTCGACCAGAACAACAATATCACCGTAGGTGGTACCCCTTCACAACAGGAGTTGGAAGCATTCGTCAAGCGTGTGGATGAACGTCACCTTACCAAGCTCAACGTACCCCTGATCGCCAGCAGCAGCTATGAGCTGAAGGATGAGGAGCGGGTGGATAAGGGGTTTAGTTTGCTGAATTGATTGTTAGTTCATGGTTCGTGGTTCATGGTTCATAGCAAAGGCAGATTGAAAAGCTGAATTTTCATAGGAGATTAACAAACCACGAACCACGAACCATGAACCATGAACCACGAACCATGAACCATTAAACAAAACATATGAATACCTTCTCCCGTCTTCGCTGGCCGTTTAAGGCCCTCCTGATCGCCCTGCCGGTCATTGCATTCTCTTATTTCGCCATTAACGATGGCTGGTTCGCCCAAGGTGACGACAGCCAGGTGGATCGCGCGCTGACCGGCGGACCTTCCACCGAAATGCCCGCACCCACCCCTGATGATCCGGCGGCCGTGCAGGTGAAAGGCCGTGAAGCGAAGGTTTCCGAAAGCCGCATGTTTGCCTACCAGCCGGAAAAGCCCGTGGATGGAAAGTTAAAGGGGGTGGTAGAAGTAGGCGCCACCGGTTTTAATTCCTTCGTGGTGAATATGGACAAGAACCGCCGCTGGGAAGTGGTGTCCAAGGACTTCGGACAAAGCCTGGCCTACGAGGGACTGGCTACCACCGAAGATATCCGCGCGGGCCTCAAAAAATACATTTCGATGATGTTCGATAAGGGCGTGAAGTCGAGAGACGTCCATTTCATCATCAGTTCCGGTGCGCAGAAGGAGCCCAAGACCACGGTCATCGCCTCGGAACTGAAGAAAATGGGCTTCGTGGTGAACCTGGTTACGCCTGAGCAGGAAGGCAAACTGGCCCTGAAAAGCGCCCTTCCCGAAAGCTACTATGGCACTGCGTTTGTAACCGATATCGGTTCCGGGAACACCAAGATATCCTGGATGAATGCCGCCAACATAATGGCCGAAGAAGCGCCTGGATCAAAGTACTTCGAGAAGGAAAAGACGGATGCATCGGTCTATGAGGAAGTGAAATCGAAAGCCGGAAAAGTGCCGCAGCGCAACCGGGAGGTTTGTTTCATCATCGGCGGTACACCGTACGACCTGGCCAAACAGCATCGTAACGGGGAGGAACGCTACACGGTGCTTCATGCCCCGGGCAGCTACGCGGCAGACAAACCCAAAACCAAATCGGGGCTGAATATTTATAAGGCGATCCAGGATGCCACCGGCTGTGACACATTCGTGTTCGACTGGGACGCGAATTTTTCGATCGGGTTTTTATTGCAACTACCGTACTAGAAGTAAGAAGTTAGATTTTAGATTTTGGAAGTTAGAAGTATGGTTGTTTACTTCTAACTTCTAAAATCGTATCTCTCACTTCAACTGAGCCAGGACTCCAAACTAACCGCTTCCCTCAGGTTGATCCGT
Organism: Chitinophagaceae bacterium; assembly: GCA_025455365.1. Taxonomy (GTDB): domain Bacteria; phylum Bacteroidota; class Bacteroidia; order Chitinophagales; family Chitinophagaceae; genus Pollutibacter. The sequence goes on from JALOMP010000280.1 coordinate 2,982, forward strand.
AGTTTGTATCCATGCTTTTCGAAGAGGCCGAGCAGCGTAGAGCCGTTCAGCAGGCTGAGGGGTTTGTTGCGGGCGAATTCGTATGCTTCCGGGGTAAAATCGGCTGTGGAAGCGAGAATGCCCTTGATGGCTCCCTCATGGATCACCGAACCGAAGAGTTCCCTGACGGCAGAAACCGAAACCGGCTTTGTGCTTCGCCTGGCAACGAAAATCACCCGGCCGCCCCGCACGGGGTCCGGATCCAGCCCAACGGCTTCAACACCGTTTTCGGGCGAACTGGCGATGAGTTTAAGGTCCGTATCCGCCTGCTCGAATTCCTTCCCGAAGAGTTCCATCATCAGGTTCTGAAATTCCACCCAGCCGGTATTCGCCAGGTTCTTATCCGGGTCGATGGGCTCGAGTTGTTTCCGGGTAGGAACCTGCTCCTTTGTCTTTTTGGAAATCGTGAACTGGGTAGGTATCGGCGTCAGGTCAGACAGTTCTGGCGCGGACACGCCTTTCAGGAATCTGAAGCAAAGGGCGGGGTCTACCTGCGCGAGATTGACGGTTGAAAATTCGGCGCGCGAGCTGAACAGCGTGGCGATACAGATATTCTCATACTGCCCGTTGCCCAGGTTCAGCGTACGTACCCACGCATTCAGGCTGATCGCGTCCACCACCTCCGCTTCATCGGCGGCGAAAAGTTCATGGAAAGTGCGGAGGATAAACTTGAAAACGATGTCTTTATAGAGGGCAGACCGCTCGGCGGGCGAATATTCGGTTATGCGATACTGCTTGGTAATGGCGTCTGACACCAGTCCCTTTTCCCTTGGGATGGCATCGGGGTGGGGGAGTTCCATCGCAACGAACAGGGTACGGTTATCGCGATGGTATTCGAGTTCCGCATTCCTTGGAATGCTGTCCGGGTAGACAGACTGTTGCATCGCCATTTCCAGGTATTGCTCCACGGCTTCCGGCTGACGGCCCTGGTAATTGATATATAAAACATCGGCTACCTCATTCTGCTCGCGGCGTTCTACTTCATAAGCCAGGCGGGCGTCTTCCGTTTCCGCAAGCACCTGTTGTTTTTGCGATTCCAGGACATTCATGGCATCCAGGTAATCAGACATTTGGGCATCGTAATTCTGCTGGATCTTTTCGCAGATCTTTTCCCAGGTTTCGAATTTGCGGTTATATACACCGGCTTTGACGGTGTGTATCCTTTGACGGGAAGCGATGGCGGTAGCAGGGATGCAAGCTTTTCACCCAGGCGCTTGTAAGGTTCCGAGGATTCGAAGGGGATCGTATTACGAATGGCGTCCAGGTTTACCCGATGGTTGCGGGTAAGGCTCTCCGTAAGCAGGGTCTGCCATGCCTTGTTGCGGGATTCAATGGATTCCCCCCTTGCACGGACGGTCTGCCATTCATTCCAGCGACTGATCCATTCATTCAGAACCTGCTGGGTCCTGGCGGTGAGTTTCTTTTCGTCCTCTTCATGGATTTCCTGTGAAAGCCCCAGGGCAGGCAGCTCCATGGAAACGGCCGGCTTCAATACACCTGCATCATTTTCCATGTCATAAGAACGTATGCGCAAGGCATTGCGGAAAGTATCGGGGTCGGCAAGCCCTTCCCACTTCAAAGCGGTTTCAATAAGCATGTATCAGAGGTTTACACATATCTCCGCCAATGACCATTTGACGGTCGGTCAGCGTTGATCAACACAAATAAAATATAATGATAAGCCAGCGGGGTACGGACGGATGATCTCTCTCAGGGGTGGGGTGGGTTAGTGGGGGTTTCCCCTGAAAGGGCCTAAGATAATATAAATCAATGAATTGAGTGTTTTTTTGGAGAAAAACCAAGGAAAAGGCGGAAAATCCTCTTTTTCCACCCTGAAGCCCCTAAAAGACTGAAAGCGGCTATGCCGCCTTCAGGATAGATCGCCCATGGAAAAGGGAATGTCAGAAAGCGCGGATAGGCCGGACAAAGCGATTGGTGGATTTGGAGACAGGCGAACGAAAGAAGCCATACACGCCGGGATCGCTTTCAGCGCAGGTAACGGCGTGTTGGTTAATCCTTTCCGCCAGGTTTACCGGGGCTGCCTGGAAACCAGCAGGCTCTTCGGTGGAACTCCAGTAGGTCTTGCCGCAAAAACCCGCGGCGCCCATGTTTTGGACCAGCAAGCTGAATTGTACCGCCGATGGCATGACCCAATCGCTATATCTGCCGGATAGTTTGCCGTCGTCCCCGGAAACATACTGATCGCATAACCGCGCTGCAATGCCGGCATCGGGGCAGGCTTTCAGGATCGCCTGTGTATTGGCATACCCGTCTTCAAAGCTACGGGCGCCTGTGATGGCTGTACCGAAACATCCCCAGGGCGCTGGCCCGAGGTCTTCCTTTGCCGCGATCAGGCCATGGCGACCGGTTTCATCCAGGTAGAAAATCAGTCCACCCTGGTATTCCATGCCTATGTACAATCCCTGCTTGTAGGAATTGCTTTCCAGCATTTCCTGAAGAGATTCAATATCGGCTTCGGAAGATTTGTTGCAGGAGATAAAACTTGCGCTGAGTACCAATGCGTATAGGGTCAGATGATGGGTTTTCATAAGAATTGATTTTAGGTTGAAGAACTATTTTTCTTCCAGGTACAGGTTAAAGTTAGATAGTCGATCGTCCCTAAACCATGACCCATGTCATCCGTTCAACGATACATGGTCAATACTTTGATGAGGTCCTGCATCGTTATATAGGGTTACTTTTTTTATGTGACAAATAACACAGGAAGGCGAGTGGAAATTGAACCTGGTTCCGGCTTTGCCTACTGAATCGTTGGATGGAATCCCGCAGGTCTATTATATGCGAAAGCCGGCATTTGCCGGCTTTCTTGTTCTGGACGCTGGGTCACAAATTTATTGCTCAGAATGCCCGGATGGGGCGGACATAACGGTTCATGCTTTTTGATACGGGCGAACGGAAGAATCCATAAACGCTGGGGTCACTTACGGCACAGGTTACATTGTGCTGGTAGACCCGTTCGGCCAGGTTGACCGGGGCCGCCTGGAAGCCGGCGGGCTCTTCGGTAGAGCACCAGTATGTTTTCCCGCAAAAACCTACCGCGCCTGCGTTCTGCACAAGCAAGCTGAACTGTGATCCGGATGGCATGAACCAGTCGGAATATGTTTTTCCCTTGTTGCCGTTTTCCCGCTTGACATACTGATCGCATAAACGCGCGGCGATGCCCGGTTCGGGGCAGGCTTCCAGGATTGCCTGGGTGTTGGCATTCCCGTCTTCATGGCTGCGGGCGCCCGTAATGGCGGTACCGAAGCAGCCCCAGGGCGCGGGCCCGAGGTCTTCCGTTGCAGCGATCAGCCCGTGTCGGCCTGTTTCATCGAGGTAGAAGATCGTGCCACCTTCGTATGCCATTCCTATAAAAAGGTTATTCCTTACGGATTTGGTTTCCAGAAGATCCTGGAGCAGGATTACATCGGCATCAGAAGTCTTCAGACAAGATACGAAAGCGCATGACAACGTCAGTCCAATGAGGATATAGTAAAGTTTTCTCATAAAAAGTGTTTTAAGTTGAAACAGGGCACTCCGTCCATTCCCTTTTGCAAGGGTACATGATCTCCGGATAAGGCCCCGCCATCCCCGGGAAATTTTTTTTTGAATCCCGCCGGGAATATCCATATATTCATAAGGCATTCATACCCGCCGCATCCCTGTGGTGATCTGCCCCCTACCATCCATTAACCATTCAACCAAGATTGTTTATGAAAAAATTCCTGACTTGGGCAGTATGCACCACCCTGTTGGTATCCTGCCAGAACGAGAAACCTGCAGAAGAATCCACCACTGTATCCGGCGAGGCCGAGGTGGCGGCTCCGGCGGTAGCCACATCGCCCACTGGCGCTACATTTTCCGACGCCAAGTACGCGGCAATGGTTAAGAATGGCATGGCCAAGTTTACGGCCGAAGACGTCGACGGATTCTTATCTGAGTATGCGGACAATGTCGTCTGGCAATGGAACAATGGCGATAGTGCCGTGGGAAAAGCGGCGGTTTCGGAATATTGGAAAAAGCGGTTTGCCGATGTGATCGACTCCATCGCCATAAGTAACGAGATCTACCTGGGTGTGACGGTGGCAAATCCACAATCCATCGAACAACCCGGTGTCTGGGTCCTGAGCTGGTACATGGTGAATGCCAAGTACAAAGGAACCGGCAAGCGGATGGTTCAGTGGATCCATACGGACCTGCATTTTGATGCCAACGACAAGATTGACCGCGTGATCCAGTATCTCGACCGCGTGCCCATTGCCGCGGCGATGAAGAAATAAGCGCATTGGTTTTTTTTGTACACCTCCCAGGCTAGAACGGCATGCGCTTGCATGCCGTTTTGCTTTTCAGGGCAGGTACCCGGGACTTGGACGCGTGAAACCCTTTTCCTGCCGGTTACTTCGGGCCATGCCCAATAGAGGACTTCCAGAAAAAATCCGTCAACCGTCAACCGTCATCCGTCAACCGTCATCTGTCAACCGACAGTTCAATCCCCAAACACATATTTCCCAAACCATTCCCAGTTATGCTGGATCGCTGCCAGTCGCTCCTTCGGTTTGTTGATGCCATGCCCGAATCCCTTGTACACGATCAGTTTTGATGGTATACCGCGATCCTGCAGGCCGCGGTATAGTTCGTATGCATTGGGTATGGGCACCCGCTTGTCGAATTCCCCATGCTGGATCAGGGTGGGGGTGGAGGCCTTGTTGATATTGGTCATGGGCGATGTCTTCGCATAAACTGCCGGATCGCTCCAGGGCGTGGCCTGCAGGTATTGCCGCGTGAAAGGCGTGATGTCTGTATTGACGTAATAGGTCATCCAGTTGGAAATGCCCGCGCCTACGCTGATGGCTTTGAATCGGTTGGTATTGGTGGCGAGAAAGGCCGAGATATACCCGCCCTGGCTCCAGCCCATGCAGCCCATGCGTTTTTCGTCTACCCATCCCTGTTTGACCAGGTGGTCCACGCCGCTCATCACGTCCCACATATCGCCCACGCCCAGGTTACGGACGTTGAGGCTGCGGAACTTCTCGCCATAGCCCGCGCTGCCTCGGTAGTTGACGCGGAGCACGATCGCCCCTTTTTCGCACCACTGCATGATCGGATACACATAGGTGGCAATGGGATCAGGACGATCGATACCGGTAGGTCCGCCGTGGATCACCACGAGCAGGGGATATTTTTTGGTGCGATCGAAATTCCGCGGTTTGATCAGCACACCTTCGATGGACGTTCCGTCCTGGCTCTTCCAGTTGATCACTTCATTGACGGGGGTAT
>JALOMP010000039.1 GCA_025455365.1 Chitinophagaceae bacterium
TCGGCGTCGGTATCATTTCCCTGGCCGATACGGTGGGCCTTGCCACCCCGGCACAGGTATCAATCCTGGCGCAGATGCTGATAAAGGAGATGCCGGATGTTATCATCGGCGTACACCTGCATAGCTCGCCGGAAGCATGGCGGGAAAAAGTGGAAGTCGCGTGGAATGCAGGCTGCCGCAGGTTTGATGGAGCCCTGGGAGGATTCGGTGGATGCCCCATGGCAGGAAATCAACTGGTGGGCAACATGAACACTGACTGGCTAATCGCTTACTTCCGCGAGAAGAATGCGCTGCCCCTGATGGATGAGCAGGCGCTGGAAGAAAGCAGGGCCATGGTTTTGGAAGTGTTCAGGTGAATAACATGGTGACTGTCTTACATCGCTGAACGCGGGTGATGCATAAGTTTTTTGCCAATTTTGCCAGGCAGCATGTGGTTTGCCATAATCGTGTATATTTAAAAGCACACCGCCTGGCTGACAAAGACAACCCACTAACCAACATGGAACAACCCATCCCCAACCAACCGGAGTTCTTTCGCCACGTCGGGTCAGGAGTTCCGGCCCATATTTCCCTTGTTGACGAACTGGCAGACATCCTCCATATCAGTGTAGATAGCGTCTACAGGAGAATGAGGGGGGAGAAGGAACTATCCCTGGGGGAACTGCAGCTGATCTGCAGCCATTTTAAGATCAGCATGGATACCTTCCTGCAAGCGAGCCATCGCCGTATGGCGTTCACTAACCGATACCTCGACCAGGAGAATTTTCATTTTCGGGCATACCTGACGGAGATACTCAATACTTTCCGTTATTTCCAGCAGTTCAACCAGAAGGAGATGGTTTATCTCACCAAGGATTTTCCGATTTATCAGTATTTCCCTTTTCCGGAGATCGCGTCATTCAAGTATTTTTTCTGGATGAAGACCTTTCTCAATTTCCCGGAAATGCAGAAGCAGAAATTCCGGACAGGGCATTTCCTGGATGATCTGACGGAGATCGGCAGGGAGATATCGATCCAGTATACAAAATTGCGATCCATAGAAATCCATAACCCGGATAATATACTCACCACCCTGCGACAGATTGAATACTACAAGGATTCGCATTTCTTTGAAAGCGCGGAGGACCTGGACAGCGTGTATGATAGTCTTTGCGATATGGTCAGCCATATGGAGGAACAAACCATACATGGCAAAAAATTCATGAAAGGAGCCCTGCCACACCCCGCTAACATTGATTACCATGTGTATGTTACTGATTTTTATATCGGCGATAATACACAGCTGGTGACGCTGGATGGGCGATTGCATTGTTATAAGGTATACAACGGCATCAACTACCTGACCTCGTCAGATCCCGAATTCTGCCGGCATTCACAGCGGTTTCTGGAAAACATAATCAGTAAATCTGCGTACATCAGTTCTGTTGGCGAAAAAGAGAGATCCCGGTTTTTCAACATGATCCGGGAAAAAATTGATGCGTACAGGAACAACCGGATTCATTCCATCGCCCACGTTTAATATCGCCAACATGGACACCAGGCAAATTCAAACCACACTGTTCAATACGATACGGGAAAACCAGGCGGCCGGAGAGTCGTTCCCGGAAAAAATTGCCGGCCTGCTGGACATCAGCACAGACAGTGCATACCGCAGGATTCGTGGCGAAAAGGAATTGAGCTATTCTGAAATCTGTACCCTGTGCAGGCAAATGAATCTATCCCTCGATCAGTTTCTTGGCCTGGGAGACGGCCAGGTTCTATTCTCGGGAAACTTTATCGAAGAAGGGATATTCGAATTTACCGATTATCTGAAAGAGATCCGGGATACCCTTTCCTTGATAGAGCATGTCAATCCAAAGCAGCTTATCTACCAGAACAAGGACATATCGGTATTTTATTACTTCATGTTCCCGGACTTGCTGGCGTTTAAGTATTATATCTGGATGAAGCAGCATTTTGCATTCAAATCATTCAGTCAGCGGGAATTCTCGTTTGATCTCCTGAACACGGAACAACGCGAATTGCTCAATGAAATCAACAGGCTTTTCATCGGAATACCTTCCGTGGAAATCATGAACCCGGACAATGTACTCACAGACCTGAGGCAGATCGAATACTTTAAACTCACCGGCGGATTTGGTTCAGCGGATGATATGGAAAGGGTGTACAAGTCGCTCGAAAACCTCGTGGATCACCTGGAGATGCAGGCAGCCAGCGGCCGGAAATGGCTTCCCGGTGAAAGCCCTGACAGCGCCTCGCAACCCATCACGGTTTACGTGCATGATTTCCATCATGGGGATAATGAGGCGGTTATGCTGGTCAACGACCAGATCATTTCCGTCCTGACACATACATCCATCAACTTCATGAGAACAACAGACAGGCAGATGGGAGAATATTCATATCAGTTCATGCAGAACATCATCCGCAAGTCGTCCCTAATCAGCGGGGCGGGTGAAAAATTCAGGACGCGATTCTTCAACCTGATCCGGGAGCGAATCCAACTGTTCAGGAGTAACCAGGTCATGAGCCTGCAGCGATAGCGCCACGATTCTGTACATTGCACCTTAGCCAATGCAGGACGAACAACCCTTCTGCAAAAACTGGTTTTAAATCACATGGATTTCCACCTGGAATTGGACCCTTCGCCACTGGCCGAGAAACTGGACCTACGAGACGGTATATTCCTGATCGGTTCCTGCTTTACGGAACACATATCCACACGTCTTGCCAGCCATAAATTCCGGGTTTTTGAAAATCCACACGGTATCCTGTTTAATCCAGCGAGCATCTGCCAGTCCCTGCAAGACTGCATTCAATCGAAAAAATATGTACAGGAGGACCTTTTTGACGATGGTGGCATATGGTCTTCATGGGATTTCCACAGCCGCTTTTCCAGCACGGAAAAGGCCGAGGCCCTGCAGCATATGAACGCCTCCGTATCCCGGGCGAATGACGCGTTGCGATCGTGCAAATGGATGGTGATCACCCTTGGTTCTGCTTTCGTGTACCAGCTACAGGATGGCCGGGTGGTTGCCAATTGCCACAAGGCGCCACAGGCCACGTTCCGTAAGAAGCTTCTTAGCCCGGAGGAAGTGCTTTCCGGGTTGGATAACATCCTTCATAAACTCCGGTTGTTCAATTCCGGCATGCGGTTCTTATTTACGATCAGCCCCGTGCGTCATCGCAGGGAAGGCCTGGTGGAGAACAACCGTAGCAAGGCGGTGCTGATACACAGTGTGCACCAGTTGGTATCTAAATTTGAGGACATTGACTATTTTCCAGCGTATGAACTGGTCATCGATGACCTGCGTGATTACAGGTTTTACGCGGAAGACATGGTTCATCCGAATTACCAGGCCACCCGTTATGTCTGGGATAAATTCACGGACAGTTGCATTAACGCGTCTTCGCGGCAGATTATCAAAGAAGTGCAGGCCTTAAGGGCTTCAATGCTCCACAAGCCCCTGCACCCGGGTTCGGCCGGGCACGGGGACTTCCTGAAAAAACAGAAAGCATTGGCTGAAGACCTGGCGTCGCGGTATCCATATCTCGACTTTTCTGAAGAGATCGGTTATTTTTCATCGGAAGCCTGAGCCGGGCCAAACATGATTCAATGCATGCGGTCGCCGCGCAGTTCCATGCCGGACACGATCTCGGCTTCATATGCCAGCCATTCCTGCCATCGGGCTCGAACTTGTTCTTTCGGCATATACATATCGGCCAGGTTGATGAAAAGCGTATAATGTCCCGCCTCGCTTTCCATGAATTTCCGGTAGAAACTGCGCAGGTAAGGATCATCCAGGCCTTCACTGAGCCGCTTGAAACGTTCGCAACTGCGCGCTTCGATAAGGGCACAGAAAAGCAATTTGTCGAGCAGTCGCTCAGCCTCGCCTCCACCTTTTTTGAGGAAGGGCAGGAGGGCATTCACATACAGGTCTTTCCGCTGTCTGCCCAGTGGCAGGTTTCGCTTTTGGAGTTCGGCGAGTACCATCCTGAAATGACCCCATTCCTCCGTTACGATCGGGGCAAGTTCAGAGACAAGTGCTTCCTTGTGCGGATATTGCTGGATCAGGGATATGCAACTCGTGGCCGCCTTCTGTTCACAAAAGGCATGGTCTGTAAGGATATCCTGGAGGGAGATGGAAGCCAGGTCCACCCACCTGGGATCCGTGGGAAGTTTAAGCCGGAGTATATTGCGCAGATCGCCACTGATCTGTTCCGTTTCAGGTTTCATGTGGTAAAAATAAACACTGATTTCGAGTCAATGGCATACCGGTCGGCTGCGGGTGACGATCTTTTGTTATTTTAGCCCATTAACCGCACCATACCATATGCGCATCATAAAGTTCCTTGTATCCCTTTTGGCCACCGCAGGGGTAATCTACCTCTTCCACACACGCTCCGTACTGCCCGCACCCCTTGGAAAATTGCTCAGTCCACAGGAGGGGATCTGGCAGAATGCGGAAGCAGTCAATACTTCCTATTCGGATGAATTCCGCTTTCCCCAGTTAGGCGGGAAAGTTGACGTGTACCTGGACGAACGGTTGGTTCCCCATGTCTTCGCGGAAAAAGAGAACGACGCCTATTTTGTGCAGGGGTACCTCCACGCGCGCTTCCGCCTTTGGCAGATGGAATTCCAGACTTTCGCCGCCGCCGGAAGACTCAGTGAAATTCTCGGGGCCAGGGCCATTTCATATGACCGTCACCAGCGCCGCATGGGGATGGTGTACGGTGCAGAACAGATGCAAAAAGCCATGGAAGCTGACCCGATGGTTAAGGCAGGCGTCGATGCCTATTCCGCAGGGGTAAATGCCTACATTAATTCCGTCCAACAGGCTGAGTTACCTGTAGAATACAAGCTGCTGGGTTACCAACCGGAAAAATGGACCAACTTCAAAACAGCCCTTTTTATCAAGGCGATGACCAATGACCTGGCTGGATTCGACAGGGACTTTGAATGCACAGAGATACTCGAGGCCCTGGGTGAAGAGAAATTCCGCATGCTATTCCCCGAAGTCCCGGACTCCCTTTCCCCGATCATTCCCAAAGGCACTGCTTTTACCAGTAGTGCACAACCCCGTGCTATGCCGGCTTCGGCCGATTCCCTGTATTTTCACAGGACTGCAGCTTCCGGCATTGACAACGAGTTTAAGCCAGATCCCGCCAATGGCAGCAACAATTGGGCACTATCCGGAACGCGTACCCGGAGCGGTAGCCCCATCCTTTGCAACGATCCGCACCTGAGGCTTTCATTGCCCGCCATTTGGTTCGAAATGCAGTTGCACACCCCGGCCTTTAACGCCTATGGGGTAAGCTTCCCGGGTATCCCGGGCATTGTCATTGGATTCAATGACCACATTGCCTTTGGGTTTACCAATTCCGGCAGGGATGTCCGTGACTATTACGAAATCACATTCAAAGATGAGCGCAGGCGGGAGTACCTTTTTGAAGGAAGCTGGAGACCAGCAACCTTGCGGGTGGAAACGATCAGGGTGAAAGACAGCGCTGATTTCCTGGATACCGTTGCGTATACCCTGCATGGCCCGGTGATGTACGACCGCGCCCGGAACCACGAGATGCAGCCAGCCAAAGCCTATGCCCTGCGTTGGGTTGCGCACGACGAAGCCAATGTGATGAAAATGTGGTACCTGCTCAACCGGGCAAAAAATTATTCGGACTACCTCACTGCCATCAAATACTTCAATGTACCCGGTCAGAATATGATCTTTGCCTCCAAAAGTGGCGATATCGCCCTCTGGCAACAGGCCAGTTTCCCGCTCCGCTGGAAAGACCAGGGACTTTTCCTGATGCCGGGCGATGACAGTTCATATCTCTGGAATGGATTCATCCCGCAAGCAGACAACCCCCATATACTCAATCCGGCGGAAGGATTTATCGGCAGCGCGAACCAGCGACCGGTAGATTCCACCTATCCGTATTTCATACCGGGAAGCTACGATGTGTACCGGGGTATCATCCTCAACCGCCGTCTTGCCTCCATGGAAAACGCGGGGCCGGCGGAGATGAAAGCGCTCCAGAACGATAACTACAATGTCTTTGCCGAGTATGCCCGCCCGATTTTACTTCGCTATGTGGTGGAAGCGAAACTGGATGCCAAAGAGAAAGAGTATCTGACAATGGTCAAAAACTGGAACCTGTATAACAATGCCGATGAAAAAGCAACTACCTGTTTTGTAAACTGGTGGGACAGCCTGCAGGCGGTTGTGTTTGCAGACGACCTTTTCAGCAGGCCAAGGCCGCTGATACGGCCTGACCGTTTTGTGATGCTTGAAGCGCTGTTGCGAGACAGTGCCTGGCTTTTTGTAGATGATACGCGCACTCCGGAGAAAGAAACCCTCTATGATATGGTGACCCGGGCGTTGAAGAAAGCGTCGGTTGAATTGAAGGCGAGGGAATCCGATGGCAGGCTTGCATGGGGCGCGTACAAGAACACCACGATTTACCACCTGTTGCGTACCGGGGCGATACCTTTCGCCAGGGGCGGAATTAACAACGGCGGTGGTACCCATGTGTTGAATGCCACCACCCATGATCATGGCCCCAGCTGGCGCATGGTGGTTCACCTCACAAAAGAAACAGAAGCATATGTTGTCTATCCCGGCGGACAAAGCGGAAACCCGGGAAGCAGGTATTATGACAACTTCATTGATACCTGGGCAAAGGGCGAGTATTACCGCGCCTGGATTATGAAACCAGCCGAAAATGCAGACTCCCGGGTAAAATGGAGAATCACTTTTAAACCATAACGAGATATCTTAAACGAAATTCCCGATGAAATCCATCACAGCGGCATTATTGATTGCGTTGTTGTCCTTTAGCCTGGGGCTCTACCTGCCCTGGTGGACGGTTGCCGTGGCCGGTGGCCTGGTAGCCCTGATCCTCAACCTACGACCGGTAGCCGCTTTCATGGCAGGTTTCATGGCGGTATTCGTCTTATGGGGTGGCCTGGCATTGCTACGCAGTTCTTCCAACGATCATATACTGGCAAAACGCATGGCAGCATTTATACTCAAAAATGACAACCCATGGATGCTCATCCTGCTGACAGCCCTGATCGGGGGGCTGGTGACAGGGCTGGGAGCGCTTACCGGGAGTTTCCTCCGCAACTGGCAAAACGCAACCCGGCAAAGACTGTAACTACCCGTATGCACACCATTCATTCCGGCATTCTTTCCTTAATGCTCATTGGATTCCTTGGCTTTTTCGCAACGGAAGCCTATGCCGTTCCGGTAAGTGGAAAAGTCTTTACGGACAAAAGTGTGGCATTACCGTTTGCCTCCGTGATGGTCAAGGGAACAACCATCGGCGTAACGGCTAACAGTGAGGGCGGATACCGGCTGGACCTTGCACCCGGTGAGTATACCCTTATCTGCCAGCATGTGGGTTATGAACGCAGGGAGAAGATCATCCAGGTGGCTTCGGATCCGCTGACCATCAATTTTGTTCTTCAGGAGCTCGACCTGACCATGGATGAGATTGTCATAAAACCGGGGGGGGAGGATCCAGCCTATGCCATCATTCGACAGGCCATCGCCAGGCGGGAATTCCACAAGCAGCAAACCGGTTCTTTCCAGTGTAATGTGTATATCAAAGGCCTGATCCGGCTCCGGAAATACCCCAAAACTTTTCTTGGTCAGCGCATAGACCTGGAAGACGGGGATACCAGTGGCAACAAGATCATCTTTTTGTCTGAAACACTTGCTCGTTACAATTTCAATGGTCCCGACCAGCAAAAAGTGGAAGTGCTTTCCACGCGCGTCAGCGGCCAGACCAATGGGTTCGGCTTCAGCAACCCTCAGCTGGTTTCCCTATACGAGAATAATGTTACCCTGTCCAGGACACTCAATCCCCGGGGGTTTGTGTCCCCGATCGCTGAAAATGCCCTGCAGTTTTACCAGTATAAATATGAAGGCGCGTTCTTTGAGGACGGGAAGCAGGTGAACAGGATACGGGTTACCCCAAAACGAAGCTACGAGCCCTTGTTCAGCGGAATTGTCAATATCCTGGAGAACAGCTGGAACATACATTCCGTAGACCTCTTCCTTTCAAAGTCATCTCAACTCGAACTGCTTCAGTCGGTACGCATACAGCAGCTGTACGTCCCCGTCAATAACGACACATGGATGCTGAACAGCCAGACCATCTTTCCGGAAGCAAACCAGTTTGGTTTCGATGCTTTCGGGCATTTCACCACCCATTACAGCGACTATGTCCTTGAACCGAATCGGGACAGAAAATTCTTCGACCGTACCGTTTTACGCTACGAAAAAGAATCAAATAAACGTAGCCTGGCATACTGGGATTCCCTGCGGCCATTGCCGCTGCTGGCGGATGAATTGAATGATTTCAGGCGCAAGGACAGTATTGAGAAGCGAAAGCTGGATCCGAAATATTTGGATTCGCTGGATCGCAGGCAAAACAGGCTGACACCGGTGGGTTTCGTTTTAAATGGTCAGTACCTGCAGAGGCGAAGCCGCGAACTCACCTATTATTATGAACCATTCCTGAAGTCATTTGGTTTCAATACGGTTGAAGGGTGGTTCATGCGTCCGGCCCTGACCATCCGGAAAGACTTTGAAGGAAGAAAATCCCTCAGCATTTCACCCGTTTTGCGGTACGGGTTCGGTAATGGCCACCTGAATCCTTACCTGACCGTGTCTTACAGGTATGGAGAGAAATATGTCAATGAAATCAATGTGAGCGGGGGTAAACGTATTTACCAGTTCAATAATGCAAACCCGATCCCTGCCTTTCTGAATACATTCCAGACCCTCTTCAATGGGTATAACTACCTGAAGATCTATGAAGCCCGTTTCCTGGGTGTGAATTACGTGAAAGGCGCCGGGGCCGGCTTTACCATTGATGCGGGTATCCAATTCCAACGGCGTACCCCCCTGGAGAATACGGACACCAGTACATTCTGGGGCAGGTCTGAAAACAAGGAAAACCTCACCCCCAATTATCCAACGGAAATAAGCCAGTCGAACATCTCCCCGCACGAGGCATTGGTGGCCACCATAAGCTTACGGTACCGGCCCGGTTCCAGGTATGTGGAACTGCCCGACCGAACAATCAATATCGGTTCCAAATACCCCTTGTTTGTCTTGTCGTACGACCGCGGCATCAACAAACTGTTTGGCAGTGATGTAGAATTCGACCGCTGGCGCTTTTCCATGGAAGACGACCTGAATTTCAAATTGGCCGGCGAAATGAAATATCGATTGGTGTTGGGCGGTTTTCTCAGTACCACCCGTGTGGAACTGCCGGACTACCAGCATTTCAACGGAAACAGGGTGCTCAATGCCACGCCATACCTGAACAGTTTCCAGCTCGCGCCATACTACGACCGGTCTAATATGGACGACTTCTTCGCCATCGCTCACCTGGAACACCATTTCAATGGCGCCCTCACCAATAAGATACCCATGGTCAGGAAGGCAAACCTTCGGTTGGTCGTTGGAACCAACGCATTTTATACACGCACGGATCGCTATTACGTTGAATTTTTCGCGGGTATCGACAATATCTTCAAGATCTTCCGGTTTGACTATGTCATTGCTTACCGGGATGGGCGTTATTTTGACGGTGGCTTCAAACTCGGCATCAAAGCATTCAGGACCCTTTTCGAGGACGACTGAGAAGGTACAACAGCCGTTTTTTCGTAGCTTTGCAGCGTTTAGGAATTTTGCCCGGCATGCAACCGGGATTCCGCGGCTGCTAAAGCCGGAATGAAAACCGAACCTCATGGCAGTACTACACAACCGGGTTTCCCGCAGGGAACTCAAAATTCGTGCGCAGGCCGACAATACGCCGCGACAAACCATTTCCTTTTATCGTTATACCCCCATCAGTGACCCCGTATCATACCGAAACCACTGGTATACCCGGTTGAAGGAACTGGGTGTTTATGGCCGCATCTATATGGCCGGGGAAGGGGTCAATGCCCAGATCAGTGTACCGGTCCAAAATCTTGATGGTCTCCGGCATTTTCTCGAAAGTGAACCAGGGTTCAGTCAGATCAGGTTGAACCTGGCTGTGGAAGACAATGGCCGTTCCTTTTTCGTACTCGACATTAAAGTAAGAGAAAAGATTGTGGCGGACGGCATTACGGATCCGGCATTCGATATGTCCAACAAGGGACGATATGTGGATGCCCGGCAATTCAATATGTTAACCGATGATCCTGACACCGTGGTGGTGGACATGCGCAACTATTATGAATTTGAGGTAGGACATTTTGTCAAGGCGATTGAAGTGCCCAGTGATACTTTCCGGGAGCAACTTCCCATGGCCGTAGACATGCTTTCAGACAATAAGGACCGTAACATCATCATGTATTGCACGGGAGGCATCCGGTGTGAAAAAGCAAGCGCCTGGATGCTGCACCGGGGATTCAAAAATGTATTCCACCTGGAAGGGGGCATCATCAATTATGTGAAGCAGGTCAGGGAGATGGGGCTCGAAAATAAGTTCCTGGGTAAGAATTTCGTTTTTGACGACAGGCTGGGAGAGCGCATCAGTCCGGACATTCTCGCCCATTGCCACATCTGCGGAAAGGACTGTGATACCCATGTAAACTGCGCCAGCGACGCCTGTCACCTGCTTTTCATCCAGTGTGATGAATGCCGCCTGCAAATGGAAGGATGCTGCAGCGATGCATGCAGGGATTACATGCGGCTACCCGAACAGGAACGCAGGGAAAAACGCAAAGAAACCATCAAAATGGAAGGTCTTCACAACAAGTCACGCCTAAGACTGCAGGCACTGAGAAAAAAGGAGCCAAAGGGGAGCACTGATTCCTGAACAACCATATCCCTTAAGGCTGTATCCAACGGATGCATACCGGGCTGGGAACGGAGATTCGTTTACCCGTGTCCGTCAGCAAACCTGTTTTCCGGTTTCGGGAGAATACTACGATTTCGTCGGATTGCTGGTTTGCGCAGAGAAGCCATTTTCCGTCCCGCGTAAGGCTGAAATTCCGGGGTGCTTTGCCCAGCACCGAAGGATGACCAATGGATGTGAGCGTTCCCTTTTTCAAATTAATTCGAAAAATAGCCAGGTTATTGGCATCGCCGCGGTTGGAAGCATACAGGAACTTTCCATCTGGTGAAATATGAATATCGGCCGAGCCCGCAAAGCCCTTGAAATCCGCCGGGACGGAAGAAAGCCGCTGAATCCAGGTCAACTTACCTTCATCGGCATGATACCGGTAGGAAGAAACGGTGCCGGTCAGTTCCTCTATTAAGTATGCATATTTACCGGAGGGATGGAAGATAAAATGCCTGGGGCCGGAACCCGGATTCGTGACCTGGAAAGGGGTAGGGGCGGCAATCAGTGTTCCGTTAGCCGCGTCAAAACGATAGGAAAAGATTTTATCCGTACCCAGGTCCGCAACGAACAGAAATCGATTGTCTGGCGACAGGACCGTGGAATGTACATGCGGTTTCTCCTGTCTTTCCTTGTTGGGACCGGTAGGGCCTTCATGAACGATGCGTGTCACGGCCTTACCCAGGGATCCGCCGGCTTCCACGGGCAGCACGGCGAGCGAACCGCTGCTATAGTTGCCAACAATCACCCACTTGCCCGTCTTGTCTACCGTAATATAACAGGGATCGTCTCCACCGCTGGGTTGCTCATTGACGTAGGACAGTTTCCCGGTTGTAGCATCATAGCGATAGGCGAACACTTTGCCGGCATCGCCCCCTCCGTTTAATTCGCTAACGGCATATAGATAGTTCCCTTCGGGCGCCATAGCCAGGAAGGAAGGGTTTTTGATCCCTTCGGCTACCGACACCTGCCGGGCAGTTTGGGTGGCCGGGTCAAACGCGAAAGTGTATATGCCGAGACTTTTGCCACTGGTATACGTTCCCGTGAGGAAATAGTCGCTTTTTACCTGTGCACCCAACACCTGGTGGCAAAGAATTAACAAGAGGAACAACGAGCTTTTTTTCATGTTGTGGGTTTATGCGTAACAGGACTCAGATAGCGCCCAAGGTGCGCAAACTGTTAATGATCCGCTTCTCCGTCTCTTCATCACCCAGGTTCTGTGGATGGAACGGCTGGCCGGTTACTTTTTCATACAATTCAATGTACCGGCCCGATATAACCTCTATCCACGCCTCATCCATCTCGGGTACAACCTGGCCTTCCTTACCCATGAAATTATGTTCCATCAGCCACTCGCGGACGAATTCCTTGCTGAGCTGCAACTGTCTTTCTCCCCGTTGTTGCTTTTCTTCAAAACCATCAGCTATAAAATACCGTGAGGAGTCCGGGGTATGGATTTCGTCCATCAGGTAAATTTCTTCGCCGATCCGCCCGAATTCATATTTGGTATCCGCCAGGATCAATCCCTGCCGCGCCGCAATTCCCCGGCCGCGTTCGAATAATTTCAATGCATACCCTGAAAGCTGCTCCCATTCATCTGCGGTGGCCAGTCCCCGCCGAATGATCTCATCAGGCGTAATATCCTCGTCGTGACCCGCATCGGCCTTGGTGGATGGGGTGATGATCGGCTTCGGGAAAAAATCATTTTCCTTCATTCCTTCCGCCATGGACGCACCACATAGCCTGCGTTGGCCAGTCTGATAGGTTCTCCAGCCATGCCCCACCAGGTTTCCGCGTACAACCATTTCGATCTTAAATGGTTTACACCTTAAACCGATGCTTGCATTGGGTGCCGGTACATCGCGAAGCCAGTTTGGACAAATATCTTCCGTCTGTCTCAACATAAAAGCAGCGATCTGGTTAAGAACCTGTCCTTTGTAGGGGATGGGGCGGGGAAGTATGACATCGAATGCGGAAATCCGGTCGCTGGCAATCATAACCAGCCAATCTGATCCGATCGAATAAACATCCCTTACCTTTCCCTTGTAAAACTTCGTCTGCCCGGGAAACTGAAAACTGTTCATAAAGCGAAAATAGACCTAGGGCATGAGACGGCCAACAGGTTCATTTTTACACGGAAATACAAGTTCTTCAGCTGTTTAAAAATATTTCACTTTATATTCTACAATCCTTAATTTGCCCAGAATTTGTACTCAAAACTCACTGCTTATGAAAAAAATTGCGAGCTACGCAGTTGCCCTGCTGGTTATGCTCCCGACGATTGTTTTTGCCCAGGCCCAGGTCATTAGTGGTAATATCAAAAATGTTGGGACAAAGGAGACTGTCAGTGCCGTGTCAGTCAGCATCAAGGGAACAAGTGCAGGTACCTTTACAGACGATAAAGGTAATTTTAGCATCAACGTTCCATCAGGGGTCAGTTTTCCCATAACGCTGATTTTCTCTTCCATTGGTTACACTACACAGGAAATTATTGTAACAGGTGCCGGCGTGATGCCGGACATTATGATGGAATCCAGTAGCTCACTGGGGCAGGAAGTGGTTATATCCGCCACACGTATGCCCACGCGTATCATGGAGTCTCCCGTTTCCATCGAAAGGGTAAGCTCCACCGCCCTTCGAAACGCACCGGCCGATAACTATTATGACATCGTGAAGAACCTCAAAGGCGTTGACATGGTTACCGCCTCCCTGACGTTCAAAACCGTAACCACCCGTGGTTTTGCGGGATCAGGCAATACCCGTTTCAACCAGATCGTGGATGGAATGGACAACCAGGCACCCGGCCTCAACTTCTCCGTAGGCAGCGTGATTGGCCTGTCTGAACTCGATGTGGAAAGCATGGAATTGCTGCAGGGAGCTTCTTCCGCGTTATACGGTCCCGGCGGTATGAACGGTACTTTGCTGATCAACAGTCGTAACCCCTTCAAATACCAGGGGCTTTCCTTTATGATCAAGGAAGGCATCATGCATACGGATAATAAGTATCGCCAACCTTCGCCCTACCATAACTGGAACCTCCGCTGGGCAGAAACCATCGGCTCCCGCTTTGCTTTCAAGATCACCTCGGAATTCATCCAGGCCAAGGACTGGCTGGCTGCGGATTATCGCAACCTGAACAGGCTTGAAAGGGTCAATGACAATATCATTCCCGGTACCCGTGAAACCGATCCCAATTACGACGGGATCAATACATATGGCGATGAAACCACTGCCGATATACGCCAGGTACTGAATGGTGTGGCAGGGGCCTTGCCTTCGCTTGCTCCTTATATCTCCACGCTTACGGGCAGCCCAATCAATGTGTCCCGTACCGGTTACACGGAACAGCAGACAACGGATCCCAATACCATTAACTTCAAGTTGGGTGGTGCCCTGCACTATAAGGTTACCGATAACCTGGAAGCCATCCTGATGGGTTACTGGGGAACAGGCAATACGGTGTACACAGGCAGCGACCGGTACTCCCTGCGCGATCTGAAAATGGGCCAGTATAAATTCGAACTGAACCATAAGAACTGGTTTGTACGGGCCTATACTACCCAGGAGAACTCGGGCCAGTCCTATAATACGACCATCACTTCCCGCCTTTTCAACGAAGGATGGAA
>JALOMP010000040.1 GCA_025455365.1 Chitinophagaceae bacterium
AATTTCAGGGGGATGTGCTTTTGTGCCGCGATTTCCGA
Organism: Chitinophagaceae bacterium; assembly: GCA_025455365.1. Taxonomy (GTDB): domain Bacteria; phylum Bacteroidota; class Bacteroidia; order Chitinophagales; family Chitinophagaceae; genus Pollutibacter. Next base: position 39 of record JALOMP010000040.1, read on the forward strand.
GATTAAGACGGGCCCTTTGTCGCGATGTTCCGCCAGGTATTCAAGCGCTTTGAATGCGTACTGTGTTTTCTTATTCAGCATGGCTGGGTCGGGTTTTAGGGTTTCTGCTTCAGAGTCCGAGGACTTCCTTCATGGTAAAGACACCCTTGCGGGTATAAATATATTCTGCGGCCAGGACCGCACCGAGTGCAAAGCCTTCGCGGTTATGGGCCTGGTGGGTAATTTCAATTTCGTCTACGGCGCTCCGGTAGGTTACCCGGTGGAGGCCGGGATATGGATCAATGCGTTCGCTGATGATGGGAATGTCCGTGGGTTCCGCGCTGGCATGGTTCACCCAATGTTTCTTGCGGGGATCAACATCCAGTACCTGCTCCGCAAGGGTAATGGCCGTGCCGCTTGGTGCGTCTTTCTTCTGGGTGTGATGGATTTCCGTGATCTGTACCGCATATTCGGGTTGGGAAGCCATCAGCGCCGCCAGTCGTTTGTTGACTTCAAAGAAAATATTCACGCCCACGCTGAAATTGCTGGCAAACATGAAACTACCCTTGCGCGATCTGCACAGGGCTTCAATCTCCGGGTATTTTTCCAACCAGCCCGTTGAACCCGTGACGGTGGGAACATCCATTTCCATCAGTTTCTTCAGGTTGTCAAAAGCGCTGTGCGGACCTGTAAATTCAATGGCTGCGTCTGCGGCTTTCAGTTTTTCAGGGGTGAGGTCCTGGCGGTTGTCGAGATCAATTTTCAACACGATGGAATGACCGCGGCTGATGGCGGTTTGTTCGATGATCCTGCCCATTTTCCCGTAGCCCACGAGTGCTATATTCATGCCCGTTGTCGGTTTGGCCGTAAGTTAATTAAGAATGCCAGATTATCGGGTGACCGTCGTCACTCTTTGCGGTGTGTTTCTTCCAATTTGCAACCGGAGATTCAGGCCCAGGCCGATGGATTGGCCTGTGGTGGTAATACCGGGGCGGACCTGCAAGCTGAGGTCTTCGCTGACATTAAAACTTTTCAGGTGAGCGTCTACGGCAGCATCGGCTACCTGCAGCCCCCAAATCAGGAGGAATGCCAGGATCGACAGGTCCATATTTTTGCGAAATTCATTCCTGTACAGCCTGGTGGATTCGGTGGACAGCGGCACCAGTTGGGGATCCATGCCATCGGTGGGCAGGTCTGGCGTCACTTTATTCGTGTCATTGTAATACTTGATGGTATATGCTTCCCGGGTTTTATCGTACCAGTTCTTATTGTAGATGAAGGTGGCGGTGGGAACGGCCAGTGCGCCGTACACGAGGGGCATCTTCCAGTATTTTTTATTGTATGCCTGTCCCCATCCCGGCAGGATGGCCGATCGGAGGGCTGCCTTGCCGGGTTCCGAACGTCCTTTTCGGGTACTGGTATCCGCGGTTTTTTTTGCTTTTGGCGCCTGTGCGGCCGAGGGCTTGTAGAGACTGTCTGTGAGGGCTTTGTGCCGGGCTTCATTTGCTTTCAACAATGAGTCCGTTTCGCCCTGTACCTGTGCTTCCAGGCTGCAGGCAACCAGCAGGAAACAGAGGACTATGCTCAGCCTGTGCAATGGGCGGGGACTCATCATAGATTAATCGGCGCGAACCTGCATTTTTTCCAGCAGCGCGTTCAGTTCTTCGATCGAATAATATTCGAGCAGGATCTGGCCGTGCCCTTTCTTGTGGTGCTGGACCTTTACACGGGTGCCGAAATGTGACGCTAAATTATCCTCGATTTTCCGGAAGGCGGGCGGGAGGGAGGATTTTTCGGTTTTTTTAACAGGCTTCCCATCCTGGTAGAGCTTGCGCACCAACTGCTCCGTCTGCCGGACGGAGAGGTCCTTATGTACGATTTCGTTGAAGACGTATAGCTGTTTTTCCACCTGGTCTACATTGACCAACGCACGGGCATGTCCCATGCTGATGGTCCCGTTGCGTACCGCCACCACAATACCGGGAGGCAGTTTCAGCAGGCGTATATAGTTGGTGACTGTACTTCTTTCCTTTCCCATTCGCTCGGCTACCTGTTCCTGGGTGAGGTTGCACTCCTCCATGAGACGCTTGTAACTTAGGCCCACTTCAATGGCGTTAAGGTCCTGCCTTTGCAGGTTTTCCAACAGGGCGAGTTCCAGCAGTTCCTGGTCGTTTACCTGCCGGATGTACACGGGTACATCCTTAAGGCCGGCCAGCCGGGCGGCGCGCAGGCGCCTTTCACCCGCAATCAGCCGGTATTTACCGCCAGCCGTTTTGTATACCGTCAGCGGTTGAATGATGTCGTGCGTTTTGATGGATACAGCCAGTTCCTTCAGGGAGGTTTCGTCGAAGTCCTGTCTTGGTTGCTTGGGGTTGACCTCTATCTCGCTTAATGGGACGCGTGTGGATGTTGTGGTCTTTTCAACCACGTCAGACTTCAGGGTACCGGCACTGGTCTTCATGTCTGCGTCAATGCTCTGCAGCAGCGACCGGATACCTTTGCCCAGCGCGTCCTTTTTCGGTTGTGTATTACTCATTGTCCAGCGTTAAGATCCTTTCGGACTGCGTGATTTTGGTGAGGTTGTTTTTCTGGAGGATCTCCTTGGCCAGGTTCAGGTAATTAACGGCGCCTTTGCTGTCCGCATCATAAAGGATGGCTGGCTTTCCTACGCTGGGCGCCTCGGAGAGGCGTGTATTCCGGTGGATGATGGTCTGGAAGACCATGTCCTCAAAATGCCTGCGTACTTCGTTCACCACCTGGTTGCACAATCGAAGGCGACCGTCGTACATCGTCATCAGGATACCTTCGATCACCAGGGAAGTATTGAGCCGGCTTTGAACGATTTTAATGGTATTGAGGAGTTTCCCGAGGCCTTCCAGCGCGAAAAACTCTGCCTGTACCGGCACGATCACGGAATCCGAAGCCACCAGGGCATTGACGGTGATCAGGCCCAGGGAAGGGGAGCAATCGATGATGATGAAATCATAGTCGTTCCGCACTTCTTCCAGCAGGTTCTTGATGACCGATTCCCGCTGCGGATAGTTGATCATTTCGATTTCCGCGCCTACGAGGTCAATATGGGAGGGAACGAGGAATAGGTTGGGTATTTCCGTCTTCAGGACCACTTCGCGCACTTTTACCTCGTTGACCATGCAATCATAGAGGCTTTGCTGGATATTGTGCAGGTCGAAACCCATCCCTGTAGTGCTGTTGGCCTGCGGATCCGCGTCCACCAGCAGTGTCCTGCATTCCAGCACGGCGAGGCTGGCGGCCAGGTTGATGGCTGTGGTGGTTTTTCCTACCCCTCCTTTCTGATTGGCGATTCCTATGATACGGGCCATGGTATTGTTTTAAAAGTCGGTTACACCTCGATGGTGGCGCCGATACCGGGCAGCAACAGTTCCAGGCCATGCCTTGAAAAATAATCCTGCGCCTGCGCGGTGTCTATGGTAATAAATCCAAATGTATTGTAGTGCACCCCTATAATGGTGCGGCAATTGATATATTGGGCGGCCCTGGCCGCGTCTTCCACGCCCATGGTGAAATTATCGCCGATGGGCATGATGGCGAAATCGGGGACCGCAAAGGACGGAATGAGCTGCATGTCCAGGGTCAATGCCGTGTCGCCGCTGTAATAGAAACTTCTTTTACCGGTTTTGAAGATGAAACCCATCGGGTTTCCTCCATAACTGCCATCGGGCAGTCCCGAAGAATGCTGGGCCGCGGTGGTTTTAACGGTGCCGAATTCAAAGGCCCATTTGCCTCCCGTGTTCATCGGGTGTGTATTGGCGAGTCCCTTCCTGCCCAGCCATTCGTGGATCTCCCAGTTACAGACGATCTTCGCCCCGGTTCTGGTGGCGATCCGTTCACAATCGTAAATATGATCCACATGGCCGTGGGACAAAAAGATATAATCTGCCGGGATGGCATCAATATCTATGTCTTTGGCCAGGGGATTGCCGGAGATAAAGGGGTCGAACAGGACCTGCTTACCTTCGCATTCCACTCCAAAACAGGCATGTCCGTAATAGCTGAATTTCATGGTGGTGGGGCATTGCTGCCAGGTTGGCAAAAGTACGCCTTCGGCACGATTTAGGGGAACAATATATCCAAAAAACTGTTAGTTGGGTATGCGTCAAGATATGAAGTACACAATCATTTCCGGGACCAACCGAAATGGCAGCAATACCCTCAAAGTGGCCCGACAATACCGGGAAATCCTCGAATCCAAGGGCGTGGAAGCCGCGTTGGTAAGCCTGGAAGGCCTGAACCTCAATGAGAAGTCAGAGGCCCTGGTCAACCTGGAAAAGGAGGTACTGATCCCAACGGACAAGTTCATTTTCGTCCTGCCGGAGTATAACGGGAGCTTTCCCGGATCGCTCAAAACCATGATCGATCTCTCGGATATCCGGAAGGTCTGGTGGGGCAAAAAGGCGATGCTGACGGGCGTGTCCACCGGCCGCGCCGGCAACCTGAGGGGGATGGACCATCTTACCGGGGCGCTCAATTACCTGAAGGTGGCGGTACACCCCAATAAACTTCCCATCTCATCGGTGGATCGGTTGTTGAACGGGAAAGGCGTGATAACCGACGAACCGACCAAAACGGCGATGGAACAGCAGGTAGAGGAGTTTATGGAGTTTTGAAGTTGGATTTTAGATTTTAGAAGTTAGAAGTGAGACAACGTAAACTTTTGAAACATTTCAAACAATATCTGCTTAGAAATAGGAACATTACTTCTAACTTCTAAAATCCAAAATCTGACTTCCCCATGTCTCGTCTCTTCTCATCCTGGCTCTTCATCCTCATCCTTGTTTTGATAGACTGGTATGTATTCCAGTCGCTTAAGCTCGTGAGCCAGCAGTGGCCGTTGAAGGTCAAATGGCTGGTGTACGGGCTATACTGGTCGCTGACGGCCATCGCCGTCATTATTTTCCTGGCTGGCCCCCTGGTGCAGGTGGAAAACTGGCCCAAAAACGTCCGCATCTATTTCTTTTCCGTTTTCATCGGGCTGTTCATCGCCAAATTCATTTCCTCGGCCTTTTTCCTGGTGGACGATATTCGCCGGATTGTCCAATGGGGTGGGGGAAAGCTGTTTTACCGGTATATCCAGAACGAAAATTTCACGGCAGGCAGGATCGACCGTTCCGTTTTCCTGAGCTGGCTGGGGTTTAGCGTAGGAGGTGGTATTTTCGGCAGCCTGCTCTGGGGATTCGGGAACAAATACCGGTACCGGACGGAAACGGTAAACCTGCATTATCCCAACCTTCCGGAGGCTTTCCAGGGCTTGAAAGTCGCCCATATTTCGGATATCCATTCGGGTAGCTTTACGGACCGAGGGGCGGTGGAGAAAGGCGTGCAGAAGATACTTGACCTTAAGCCGGACCTGATCCTGTTTACCGGCGACCTGGTAAACGACCATGCCGATGAGATGAAGGAGTACCAGGATATCTTTGCGAGGCTTCGCGCTCCGATGGGCGTTTACAGCACCCTTGGAAACCATGATTATGGCGATTATCGACCATGGGGCAGCCAGGCGGAGAAGGCGCAGAACCTCGAGAACCTGAAGGCGGTCCACGCTTCCATGGGCTGGAGACTGCTGATGAATGAACATGTTTGCCTGGAAAAGGATGGCCAGCAGATTTGCCTGATCGGGATCGAGAACTGGAGCGCCAAAGGGAATTTCACCCGGTATGGAAAGATGGCGGAGGCCCATAAGGGAACGGAACCCTATCGTTTCAAGATCCTGATGAGCCATGACCCCAGTCACTGGGAAGCGGAAGTCCGGACGCAATATACGGATGTAGATCTCATGCTCAGCGGGCACACGCATGGCATGCAGTTCGGGGTGGAGATACCCGGTTTCCGATGGAGCCCTGTTCAATATATGTATCGCCAATGGGCAGGTCTCTACGAGCAGGAACACCAGAAACTGTACGTAAACCGAGGGTTCGGGTTTATCGGGTATCCCGGCAGGGTGGGTATTTTACCGGAGATTACCTTGTTGCAACTCCATAGAAAGGCCTGAAGCTGGGCCGGGGTCAATAGACATGGCTACGCCCCACCAATAAAATATTTACCGCAGGCGTTTAAACCCCATGCGCATTTGACCGTCCATAGTGTAGCGCAGCCCTTTACATGAGACAAATTTTACTGACCCTCATAACCCTGGCCCTGTTCCGGACTGGCCCGGTGGCACAGGAAATACCGCTCGGGGACACCATTCCCGCTGCTGTTACCCCTGCTGCTCCGGATTCCATGCCGTCCATGGATTCCCTGCTTACCGATGAAGCCCTCCTGGCGGAGATCAGAAGCCTCCTGGATTCCATGGGCATACGCCAGAGTTTTTTTTCCATCGATATGGGGGTGGGTAACCGGCTATTCAGTTTGCGCAACAACAGTTTCAATGCGCAGCAGGTGTCTGAGAACCGCATTTCATTCACCCCTTCGGTAACCTATTATCACAAGACCGGCCTTGGATTCAGCGCCATGGCCTTCATGAGCATGTTCGACGGGAAGGCCAGCTTTTACCAATACGCTTTTTCTCCATCCTATGATTACCTTAACAACCGGAAAATTTCTTTCGGGCTTTCCTACGCCTATTACCTGACCAGGGACGACCTTTCCTTTTATGCCACGCCATTCAAACATGAACTGTATGGGTATGTCAGGGGGCGAAAGGGTTGGCTTCGGCCCGGGTTCTCGGCTGGATGGGCCACGGGATCCTACAGGGAAATCCGTCAACTTGATACCGTGATCTTTGGCATTCCCCGGCGGATCACCGATACCGCCAACGTGGGATTGAACGACCTGGCGTTGAGTTTTTCGGCGTCCCATTATTTTGACTGGGACCACCTGTTCAAAAAAGGCGATGGACTGACGGTAGTCCCCATGGCCATGCTCACCCTCGGTGCGCAGGCCTATGACGTGCAGTCGAAGACCACTATTTTTTCGGGCAGGCTATACCGTTATATATCCCGGCGTTACAATACAAACAGTTTCGAAAACACCGGTTTGCGCTTCCAAAGCCTTTCCTTCGCCCTGAACGCTACCTATTTCCTGGATAAACTATCTTTGTCGGGCGGCTATTTCCTTAATTACTTTATTCCAGAAACCGAGCAGAAGTTCACGCATGTGTTTTCCGTAACGGCCGGGCTGACTTTCTAAAGGATTGTTACTTAACAGTTCCTTGAGACGGACGCATGCCGGATGGCATTAATCTTGGGTTTCAAAAGTAAAACATACCATTATGAAACCGATCCTGCTCACACTATCCCTGGTCCTCGCCCTGCATGCCACGCAGGCCCAACGTCTCAAGTTCGGCATCCGCGGTGGAGCCAACATCAACAAGATCGAAGGCGTATCCTTTTCAGACGAATTCACGTATGGCTATCACCTCGGCGGTGGCCTTGAAATGATGTTTGGCAAAGTCATCGGCATACAGCCGGAAGTACTATTCAACCAGAGTAACCTGCAAACCGGCTATTCGTTTGATACCCTGTACCAGTCGGTCAACCCCGGCACGATCAAGAATGTCAAACTGAACTATCTCAGCATTCCCATCCTGCTTAATATTAAACCGCTTCCTTTTCTGACCCTCCAGGCAGGTCCCCAGTTTGGCATCCTGATGAGCCAGGAAAAAAGCATGCTGGAGGATGGCAAGGAAGCGTTCCGGAACGGGAACATCTCCATGGTTGGAGGCATTCAGATACACCTGATGCAGTTCAGGATCTATGGCCGTTACGGCGTTGGACTGAACAACATGAATGACATTGACAACCGGGACAAGTGGAAGAGCCAGACGGGGCAGGTGGGTTTAGCCTACATGTTTTGAAGTACGATGTACGATCTTAGAAGTTAGAAGTTAAGGCAATACTTCTAACTTCTAAGATCTAAAATCTAACTTTTCTCCCTTCCTTGGCATGCGCTTTGTCCTATAGACATTCCGACTTTTTTTTCCTGTCCGTATCCATTTTCGTGTCAGGTTGTCGTTAATATGTGAACTATGGACAAAAACCCGGCTTTTTTTCAATCCGAGGAAGATATTGATTTCATGCCCATTATACCCCTGGGCGACCAGGACGGCGAAAATGCAGAAGACATAAAGGTTCCCGGGGAATTGCCCATCCTGCCCCTCCGCAATACCGTACTGTTTCCCGGCGTCGTGATCCCGATCACGGTGGGAAGGGATAAGTCGATTAAGGCGGTTAATGAATCCTACAAGACTGACAAATTGGTGGGGGTCCTTGCGCAAAAAGACAGTTCGGTGGAAGATCCGGCTGTTGGCGACCTGGTGACCATCGGCACCATTGCCCGGGTAATTAAACTCATTAAGATGCCGGATGGCGGCACTACCGTCATCATCCAGGGAAAGAAGCGTTTCCAATTGGAATCCGTTACCGCCGAAGAGCCTTTCTTCAAGGCAAGGGTCAGCCTGCTGGAGGAAGAGGAGATACAGAATGACCAGCACTTTGATGCTACGGTGGCTTCCATCAAGGATCTTGCCGCCCAGATCATCCAGTTATCGCCCCATATCCCTGCCGAAGCCGCCATCATTCTCAAGAACATCGAGAACCCGGCTTTCCTGATACATTTTGTAAGCAGCAACCTGAACAGCGACCTGTTCGAAAAGCAGCAGCTGCTCGAGATGAACGACATCCGGGCACGCTCCGAGATGCTGCTGCACCTGATGCAAAAGGAACTTCAATTCGCGGAACTGAAGAATAAGGTGACCGCGAAGACCAAGACGGAACTCGACAAGCAACAAAGGGAGTATTTCCTGCAGCAGCAGCTGAAGAGCATCAAAGAGGAGCTTGGCGGCGATACCAATGACCGCGAGATCCAGGAAATGAAGAAGAAAGCGGAGCAGAAGAAATGGCCGGCGGCTGCCAGGGAACTGTTTCAGAAGGAAATCGAAAAGCTGGAGCGCATGCATCCCAGCACGCCGGATTATTCCATCGTGTATAATCATGTGGACCTGCTGCTGGAGCTTCCCTGGGAAGCGTATACAGAAGACCATTACGACCTGAAGAAGGCCAAGAAAGTGCTTGACCAGGATCATTATGGTATGGATAAAATCAAAGAACGGATACTCGAATATCTGGCCGTACTTAAGCTGAAGGGCGATATGAAAAGCCCCATACTCTGCTTTGTGGGTCCTCCCGGTATCGGCAAAACATCATTGGGCCGGAGCATCTCCAATGCCATCGGCAGGAAGTACGTCCGCCTCAGCCTCGGCGGCCTGCATGATGAAAGCGAGGTCAGGGGCCATCGCAAAACCTATATCGGGGCGATGCCGGGCCGGATCATCCAATCGCTGCGGAAAATCAAGTCGTCCAACCCCGTGATGATCCTGGATGAGATCGACAAAGTGGGCAAGGACCACCGCGGGGATCCCTCTTCGGCGTTGCTGGAAGTGCTGGATCCTGAACAGAACCACACCTTCTATGATAATTACCTGGAGCTGGAGTATGACCTGAGCAAAGTGCTGTTCATCGCCACGGCCAATGATATTCAGAGCATCCAGCCCGCTCTCAGAGACCGGCTGGAAGTAATCGAACTCAGCGGATATGCCGTGGAAGAAAAGGAGCAGATCGCCCAAAGGCATCTCCTGCCTAAGCAGAAGGAAGCGCATGGGTTAAAAGAGATACCGGTGAAGATCAGCAAAACCGTGATGCAGGTTATCATCGAACAGTATACCCGCGAAAGCGGCGTCCGTGAACTCGACCGGCAATTGGCTTCCATCATGCGGGCGATGGCCAAGGAATATGCGCTGAAAGGGAAGGTGAAAGCCACCCTCACGCAGAAAGATGTGGAGCGGATCCTGGGCAAGCCCCGGTACAGCAATGAAATTTACAAGACCGCCAACATGCCCGGCGTTGCCGTGGGACTTGCATGGACCTATGTGGGGGGAGACATCCTCTTCATTGAAACCAGCCTGAGTGATGGCGGCAAGGGAGAGCTTAAACTGACCGGTAACCTGGGAAATGTGATGAAGGAAAGCGCAACGACAGCGCTGACCTACCTGCAGGCAAACGCCAGGAAATCAGGCATTGATCCCGCATTGTTCCAGCAGAAGCATATCCATATCCATGTGCCGGAAGGCGCGGTTCCCAAGGATGGCCCCAGTGCCGGGATTACCATGATGACGTCGCTGGCATCAGCCCTCACCGGGCGTAAAGTGAAACCTTACCTGGCCATGACCGGTGAGATCACCTTGCGGGGACAGGTATTGCCGGTGGGTGGAATCAAGGAGAAAGTGCTCGCTGCCAAACGGGCGGGCCTGAAAGAAATCATCCTCTGCTGGCAGAATGAAAAGGATGTGGAAGAGATCGACAGGGAATTTATCCAGGGGATCAGGTTCCACTATGTCCGCCAGATGCAGCAGGTATTGGATCTGGCCCTGGTATAGCCAGCAGGAATAACAATTTTTGTGACCCAGTCAACCTTTTGAAACCGGATTGCGTTTCTTAGTATTGAAAAGTTTTGCATTAAATTTTTCATGTTGGTTGTTTTAAGGGTTAAAGAAATTCCCCCATCTCCATGGGGGATTTTCGTTTTCATCCCTTGCCGAATCCGTACTTTCGCCCGGATGCGGCGAGCGATCTTCATCATCCATTTCTGTTTAATATTTATTTCGCAACAGGGGGTGCATGCTCAGACATTAGGAGGTTCCTCCACCTTTTCCTTTCTGAAAATCCCCGCCTCCCCCCAGCTCACAGCCCTTGGCGATATCAGCCTTACCGTGCCTTCCAGGGATATTTCGCTTGGGTCCCACAATCCTTCGCTCCTTCGCAGGGATATGCACGGGCAGGTACTGGCTTCCTTCAACCTGATGTATGCCGGCATCCGGCAATTGCATGCCATGGGCGGATTTCATCATGAGCGATGGGATACTGATTTCTCGGCTGGTATTCAATACCTGCATTACGGGGAGGCCATCCAGACGGATCCCGCCGGTAATGTACTGGGAAGTTTCCAGGCCCGCGACTATGCGGTGTACCTGGGTGCATCGAGGCGTTACCTGGAGCGATGGCGGTACGGCGCTACCCTGAAAATGGCGCAAAGCCAGTACGGCATTTACCGGGCATCCGGTTTGCTGATGGATGTGGGTATCCTGTATTCCGATACGGCCCGTCTCCTGCACGTGGGTTTCCTGGCGCGAAACATGGGCTTCATGACAAGTACCTATGCAGGGGAGGGGGAAGACCTACCCTTTGACCTACAGCTGGGTGTGACCAAGCGCCTGTCCGGGGCACCCCTCCAGTTTTCGGTTACGGCTCACCGCTTGCACCAGTTCGACATCCTGTACCGGGACACCACTTTCAATATTGATAACACGGGTAGTGCCGGCGATGACGGATTTTTTACCAACCTGTTCCGGCATTTCGTTTTTGCGGCCCAGGGTTTTGTGGGCGATAAGGTGGAACTCACCATCGGGTATAATGTATTGCGGCGGGCGGAACTTTCCATCACCAACACGGCCAATGGCCTCACGGGTTTTTCCTTTGGGGTTGGGGTAACCTTGCCGCGCCTGCAGGTCCGTTATGCAGGGTCTCAGTACCAGAATGGAACGGCCTTTCACCAGTTTGGATTGAATGTGGATCTGGCGGCGAAGAAAGTGAGAAGTGAGAAGTGAGAAGTGAAAAGTGAGAAACCTCTCACCTCTCACCTCTCACCTCACACCTCACAGATATTTCTCTCTCGCCTTCCTCGCTCCATTGACCATGGCTTCGAGTTTACGGCGCGAGGCCCAACGCGCCGTCTGGCTGAGGCCGCAGTCCGGGGCGACGGAAAGTTTTTGCGCCGGTACGTATGCCAGGCATTTTTCGATCCTGTCGAGCACGTCCTGTACTGTTTCGATGTAGTAATTTTTTACGTCGATGATACCCACAGCCACGTCCATTTTTTCCGCAAAGGGCGCCAGCAATTCTATCTCGGCGAATTCCCGGTTGGCCATTTCGATATGGATTTCATCCACGTTGAGGTCGAGGAAATCAGGCAGCATGGGTTTAATGCTCCGGTAACCCACGGGTCGTCCTTTGAAATTACCAAAACACAGGTGTGTCGACAATCGGCACTTGCCATACGCACCTGCTACCGTGCGGTTGAAAATATCCACAAAGCGTTTGGTATCTTCCTTGTATGCATAGCAGCTCATGGATGGTTCATCCACCGTGATCTCCGTGCAACCGGCCGCTACGAGGTCTTCCAGCTCCCGCCTGACAATGGGAACAAGCGCCTCGGTAATTTCATAGCGATCCTTGTACTGTTGATTTGGGAGCATCCTGCCGCTCAGGGTATAGGGACCGGGTACACTGCATTTCAATACCGGACCTGCTGGCGCCAGTCTTTTCAGTCGCTGGAATTCCCTCACCGCCCCCAGTCCATGCGGCGCGGTCAACGGGGCGATGATGGAATGCTTGCCCCGCTGGTCGTGCGCCGGCGGCCCGAATTTACGGGTCTCGCTGTGGTTGGGTTCCAGGCCTTTGATATATCCGTAAAATGAGAGGTTAAAATCAAGCCGGGTCTGTTCCCCGTCTGTGATGACGTCCAGCCCGGCTGTCACCTGGTCGTGCACCGCGGCTATCACGGCGTCTTCAATCATCTCTTCCACATCTGCCGGGCCAAATTGTTCCAGGTTGTTACTGGCATATTCCAGCCAGCCGGGAAAAGGATAGGAGCCGACAACGGTGGTGCGGAGTGGTATTGGGTTCACGATTTATGATTTATGATGTATGATGTATGATGTATGATGTATGATGTATGATGTACGATTGATTTTGTAAGATAGTCAATGCGATGGAATCCAGGCTGTTTCCGACAACTGTCAACTATAAACCACGAACCATGAACCATGAACCACGAACCATGAACTATGAACCGCCTTCACAAGGTTCCCAATCCCAGGCAGGCTGAAAAGCCAATCACCAGCACCAGGATGGCACTGAGCAGGTAGGCCTTGCCGAGTTCCCTGTTCTTTCGGACGAAATGAAAAAGGCATATGACCAGGTTCACCAGTACATGCAAGGCTACGAATACCACCATAAACATCATGAACCCAAGACCCTTGTATTGCCCCGGCTGGTTGTCGATCAGCCTGGCCAGTATGGAGTAGGCCAGCAGGATGATAAGGTTGATGCCCCCGATTTTCTTGAGTGCGTTCATATGCGTTGATTTCTAAGTGAGGAGAGTTTTTGTTCCATCCCTTCCCTGTAAAATAAATTCATGGTTTCGAAGGGGATGATGCGGCCATCAGGATGTACGATATGCACGCAGGACTTCTTGATGGCCCGCACGTCAAAATCATATGCATCCATGAAATTCATAATGATGATCCGAAAGAGATTTTCATACGTGAAATCCGGCGCCACGATCTGGGGAAGGCAGCACAGCAACTGGTGGAGGGTCTCGCCGGAACGTTCCACGGATATACCGGTACTGAAAAAATTCAGCACATGCTCGTGAAGTGCCCTGTCCTGCTCGTACACGATGGTATTGCGGGACTTCGTCAGCAGTATTTCGGGATCGATCAGTCGCGTTAGCGGAACCACTTCATCGCCCAGTTTCAACGCATAGGCCATTACCAGCGCATCCGGGTTACAGGGTACGGGGATCAGGTCACTGCCTGTAAAGAGACCGCTTTGGTTGATAATCTCCTGGCGGATCTCTGTATTGGTCAGGCGCCCGGTTTCGGGTGTGAACCCCTCAAGCCTGCCACTGACCGAAGTGGGCTGGAAGGTTACGCCGCGGACGCAACCTTGTTTCAACGCGAAGCGGATGATCTCGCCTATCTCATCTTCGTTCTGTCCTTTTTCGAGCGTCACTACCAGCGTGGTGGAGAGATTCAGGGCGTTGAGTTTTTCCAGTGCCTGCATCCGGATATCGGTCAGATCCCGCCCCCGCATTTTCTGCAACACCCCTGGTCGGAATGAATCAAACTGCAGGTAGATCTCGAAGTCCGGCATATAGGTGGCCAGTTTCTCCGCGAAACCAGGGTCCTGCGCGATCCGGATCCCATTGGTGTTTACCATCAGGTGACGGATCGGTTTGGATTTGGCGATGTCCAGTATACGGAAAAAATCCGGGTGGATGGTGGGTTCCCCGCCGCTGATCTGCACCACGTCCGGTTCGCCCTCGCTGCGCACTACCGCGTCGATCATCGCCTCAATTTCCGAAAGGGTTCGATGGCGCCAATGGGTAGGCGAAGAGGAGGCATAGCAGGTTGGGCAGCTGAGATTGCATCGGTCGGTCACCTCAATCAGCGTAAGGCAGGAATGCTGTTCATGGTCCGGGCAGATCCCGCAATCCAGCGGGCAGCCGTAGATGGTTTCGGTATGCGGTTGCCGGGGATACTCCGAGGCTTTGTTGTAATTCCTTATTTTCTTGTAATAGTCGATGTCCGTGGCTATCACAGCCTGCTGGAAGCCATGC
>JALOMP010000041.1 GCA_025455365.1 Chitinophagaceae bacterium
CGGCATGCAGGTACAGGACGATCTACAGGCACGGTGGTGGAAACTGGAAGAAAAACTGGTGGAAAGGTTCGGCAAAAAGCCCGATATGGAAGGTATCCTCTTCCTGATTGGCATGCAGGAACTGGGCGCCCTTCGGGAGAAATACACCAAGGAACAGAAGCAGGATCTCATGCATGTGGCGGTCTGCACCCTGCTTGCCCCCAGCGGGTTTTATGAAATGGAGCGGGTGGATGAGGACGGCTGGCCACATTTCAGGCAATTGAAAGCCGTACCCACCCTGAGCCTGGTGGAACAGGAGAATTTCCTGAAAGACCATGTGCTGCTTTATTTCCAGAACAACGAATTTATCTGACCAATAATCAACCATGATGCATATGCGATCTCTTTGGCTCCGGGCCTCCGGGCTGGCCCTGGTCCTTACCCTGGCTTACGAAGTCCAGGCGCAGCCGGACGTTACCATTCGCAAACGAGACAGGAAGAAAGACCTCGAGATGCAAACCACGGAAGGCAGGATCCTGCTCCGGCTCTCCGACGAAACGCCCCTGCACCGGGATAATTTCATTAAACTGGCAAAGTCCGGGTATTACAATGATATTCTCTTTCACCGGGTCATCCGGCAGTTCATGATCCAGGCGGGCGATAATCGGACAAAAAGGGACAGTACCCTGGCCCGGGACACGGTCCGTTTCAAAAACTATACGATCCCCGCCGAGTTCAGGCCAGACCTGTACCATAAACGCGGCGCCCTCGCTGCGGCTAGGATGGGAGATGATGTCAACCCGCAAAAAGCCAGCAGCGGGTACCAGTTCTATATCGTACAGGGACGTGTGTTCACAGAAACCAGCCTGGATTCCGTGGAAACCCATCGCCTGAAAAGAAAACTACCCGAGGCACACCGGCAAACCTATAAAACCATCGGCGGGGCGCCGCACCTGGACCAGAACTATACCGTATTCGGAGAAGTGCTGGAAGGGATGGAAGTGATAGACAAAATCGCATCGGTGCAGACAACGGGAAGGCAGGGGGGCGATAAACCCTTGCAGGATGTCAGGATTAACAGTCTCCGGCTGGTAAAGAGAAAAAAAGCATAGACCCCTATTAAATTTCTGTAAGCCCGCCTGAATACACCGGAAATCTGTAAACTTGCACACAGCAAAAAAATAACGCATGCAATTCCCCGCAGCCTTGAAATTTACGAAAGACCACGAATGGGTAAGGTTAGAAGGAAATACCGCAACGATCGGCATCACGGACTTTGCGCAGAGTGAACTGGGCGATATCGTATATGTGGATATTGAAACCATTGGCCAGGAACTGGCGGCTGAATCCGTTTTCGGCACCGTGGAAGCCGTAAAAACGGTCAGCGACCTCTTCCTGCCCCTGAGCGGGACCATCAACGAAAAAAACCCCAAGCTGGACAGCCAGCCTGAACTCGTTAACCAGGACCCTTACGGAGACGGATGGATGGTCAAAATGACGGTCTCCGATCCGTCTGAAATCGAAAGGCTGATGGACGCCGAAGCCTATCAGCAACTGGTTGGTGCATGACGGGATCCTTCCTGCAGAAAATTTCCGGAAACCGCTGGATGGCCATTGCCTGGACCGTCCTGATCTTCCTGCTTATGATGCTTCCGAAGAGTGGAATCCCCAACCGGGGACTCTTCGGTATTCCTCATCTCGACAAACTGGTCCACGCAGTCATGTTTGGGCTATTTGTCTGGTTCTGGTTCCATGCCACCACCCTAAACGGTCAAAAATCGCCCCGGAAGACCGGGTGGCTCCTGTTCCTGCTGGCAGTGGTCTACGGAACAGGAATGGAGTTTGTGCAGCACTATTTTACGGACAGGGACTTCGACAAATGGGATATACTGGCGGATACCGTGGGGGCATTTGCCGCCTGGGTACTTATCCGAGGCAGGGCAAAAAAATAAGCCCCTATGGAAATAGGGGCCGTAACCAAAACTAACTGCTTATGAGAAAATCGTACTGTTCGTTTGTTATATCATTATAGACGCAAATCGGGTGCCAAGGTTTAACGCCTTTCTGTTAATGATATGGTAAAGAGCTTTTGTATTTAATCGCCTGATTCCTACCTTCTTCCAACCCCTTTCACTTGCCAGGCTTCCTACATATATATGTACGTATAGGGTGCCGAAACGTTGTATCCCCTTTCTTAAGAAATTGCTAAATACCACTCAATAGTCCGGGTGATTTTTCGTTATAGGCTTTGGCGCTACTGCGTTAAAACCAATATCATGAGAAAAACATTGATACTGCTGGCCATCGCCAGCCTTCCTTTCTTTGCCAAAAGCCAGGTCAAATTCGGTGTGCAGGGAGGATTTACCTTTTCCAGGGCCGACATGCACTATCTAAAACTTGACCTGGACCTGAGTTATAGGTTGGGTCCCATGGCCGGCGCCATGATCGGCATAAACCTGGGTGAAAGTAATTTCAGCCTGATGCAGGAGTTTAACTACGTGTTTAAAGGCGCAAAAATCAGCGGTACGGATAATACCACGGGCACGCCCATTCCCATCAACGGGACGCATACAACGCAATACCTTGAGTTACCCCTCAATATTCTGTATTACCTGGATGCGGGGAACGGTCACTTCTTTTTTGGGGGCGGTCCCTACGCGGCCATGGGCCTGAACGGGAAAAACAGCATTACCTACCAAATCAACAATACACCCGAAGTGGAAGACACAGACGTGGTGTTTGGAAAAGGACCCGACCAGTTCAAGAAGTGGGACTTTGGTGTGCAGGGATTGATTGGCTATAAACTGGGCTATGGTTCATACGTGAAAGCATATTATTCGCATGGATTTTCAAACCTGGCGAATATCACGGACATCAGTTACTACAACCGGTACTTCGGGCTCAGCTTCGGCTATTTCTTCGGTTCAGGCAAATAACGCCCTGGCCTTACCCACGATCCATCTTTTATGCGATCCTGAAATCACCGTTACAGACATAAAATAGGCGGACCTGGGTCCGCCTTTTTCTATGGTAATTTTGAAAACTATCGCATAAACTGCCCGATCATATCCATGATGCCGGAGCTTGCATTGCGTTGGGCGCCTGCGGCACCGGAAACAGAGGCGATGATATCCTGTAAGTCCACATCCCCGTCGCCATCCACATCACCGGACGCACCCCTGCCGGCAAATCGACCGGCCAGGTCATTAAAATTCGTTCCACCCAGTTGACCGCCCGTAAGCGACTGTATCACGGAATTGATATCCATGCTGCTGTCATTGGGATCGCTTACCTGCTGGCTTAAACGACCTAATACACCGGGGATGAGCTGGCTTCCCAGTTGCGATGCCGTTGCAGGGTTGAGGTTGTACTGGCTTGTCAGTCGCCCCGCAAATGATTGGATGATATTCTGCACCAGGGGATTCGATATAAGCCCCATCAATCCGCTGCCCTGTCCCTGCTGGGAGCCGCCCGTGAACATGTTCATGATCTGCGACAGTCCGCCACCAGCCAGCGCTCCCTGCAACCCGTCAACAATGGAACGGCCGGCTTCGCCGATCACCTGCTGGTTGAGTTCATTGGGGATTTCGGGGTTATCAATCACCTGGGACTGGCCCTGGCTGATGAGTGTCTTCAACAATTGGTCAAGCATGTTATCTGTTTTTTTTAAATATAACAGATTCAGCCTGGATTTGGATGGATTGAAGAAAAGCCAATGAAAAAATAACCACAACCCCTAGACAAACGGCATCAATCCTGCTGGGCCAGTTTGCCCGCGTTTTCGGCGAACTGCAGCGCGTCAATCAGTTCCTGGATATTCCCGTTGATGACGTCCTGCAGGTTATACAAGGTAAGGCCGATGCGATGGTCTGTAACCCTCCCCTGGGGATAGTTGTAGGTACGGATTTTGGCAGAGCGGTCGCCGCTGCTGATCAGGCTCTTCCGATGCCTGGAGATTTCATCTTCCTGTTTGCGCACCTGCTCTTCATACAGTTTGGTACGCAGCATCTGCATGGCTTTCTCGCGGTTACCCAACTGGGTCCTTTCCGTCTGGCAGATCACCACCGTACCCGTGGGAAGATGGGTGAGCATCACTTTTGTTTCAACCTTGTTCACGTTCTGTCCACCGGCGCCGCCGCTCCTGGCCGTTTCCATCTTCACATCACTTTCCTTCACGTCCACATCCACTTCCTCGGCCTCCGGCATCACCGCAACGGTTGCCGCACTGGTATGTACCCTTCCGGACGCTTCGGTATCGGGTACGCGCTGCACGCGGTGCACCCCGCTTTCGAATTTAAGCGTGCCATATACATCATCCCCCACCACTTCCAGCTGGGCTTCCTTGTAGCCGCCGGCACTGCCTTCATTTTCAGACAGCAGGCTTGTTTTCCATCCCCTGCGCTCACAAAAACGCTGGTACATGCGCAGGAGATCGCCGGCAAACAGCGAAGCTTCATCGCCGCCCGTACCGGCCCTTATTTCAATGATGGCGTTCTTTTCGTCCTGCGGGTCTTTCGGAATCAGCAGGTTGCGGATCTCTTTTTCCATGTCCGTCTTCTGTTCTTCCAGTGCGTAGGTCTCCTGTTTTGCCAGTTCCCGCAGTTCTTCATCATCGCCATTCAGGGCTTCCCGATTGAAAGCGATATCATCCAGCAATTTCTTGTACGCTTCGTATGCGCGTACGATTTTTTCCAGGCTGCGGTATTCCTTGCTTACCTGCGTAAATCGCTGGTTATTCCCCACGATTTCAGGGTTCGTCAGGGCGATGCCCAGGTCATCAAACCTTGCCTTGATGGCTTCCAGTTTATCCAGCATGTGTCCTCCGGGTGTCTTGATCCTTTATGGTGAATAGAAGGCGTACCTTCGCGGCGCAAAGGTAATTGAAAGCGTCGATGAAATACCGGAAAATAGCAGCGGACCAGATCTTTACCGGGCACGGAATGGCCCCGGATGGAGCGGTGCTGGTCTTGTCTGATGATGGTACGGTGATCGACCTGGTTTCTGCCACCGATGCAGGGGACGACACGGAAAAATACCCGGGTCTGCTCAGTCCCGGTTTTGTCAACGCCCATTGTCACCTGGAACTCAGCCACCTGAAAGGACTGGTGCCACCGGGCACTGGTCTCGTGGATTTCCTGCTCCAGGTGGTGCAAAAAAGAAGCGCCCTTTCCGTGGATGTCCAGGAAGCCATCCGGGACGCGGAAGCGGACATGGAAGCAGCCGGCATTGTTGCGGTGGGCGATATCTGTAATACCACCGATACCGTCGAAATCAAAGGGCGAAGCCGGATTGCCTGGACCAACTTCGTGGAAGTGCTGAGTTTCCGGGACGAAACCGCCGCGGAAAGGATCGCCCATTACCAATCGGTCAGGGAACAGTTTCTTCCATTGCCTGACACGGGATACCATGGCATGGCCATCCCCCGGGCCAGCCTCGTCCCGCATGCTCCTTACAGCATCAGCCCGCGCAGTTTTCAACTCATCAATGAAGCCAGTTCGGGCCAGGTCGTTTCCATGCACAACCAGGAAACACCGGCCGAAGATGAACTGTACCGCAGCGGGCAGGGAGATTTCTTGCGTCTCTTTAGCTATTTTGGAAACACGGCTGCCCCAAACCCCGTGACGGGTCAGTCGAGCCTCCGTTCCGTGCTGCCTTACTTTAACGGCAGGCAAACCCTCCTGCTCGTGCACAATACCTGCACCGTGGAAAGCGACCTGCAATTTGCCCGGGAATTCGGGGCGAAACATTCGCTCGAAACATACTTCTGCCTTTGCCCCAATGCCAACCTGTATATTGAAAACAGGCTCCCGCCGGTAGAAATGCTCCTGGCTGAACATGCAAACATCGTCCTCGGCACGGACAGCCTCAGCAGCAACTACCAGTTAAGCATAGCCGCAGAAATCCACACGCTCCGTTCGGCGTTTCCCGGGATCCCACTCGAAACGATGCTGGGTTGGGCCACCCTCAGCGGCGCACGCGCATTGAAGCGGGACGACCTGCTGGGCAGTTTTGACAAGGGTAAGAAACCCGGGGTGGTGCTGTTGGATGAAAAGCTCCGGCCGAAGAAAATCATCTAGAGGAGGTGGGAGGTTGAGCGAAGCGAAATCCCGCGAATGCGGGATGGGAGGTGAGAGGTGGGAGGTGTGAGGTGAGAGGTGAACCATGAACCACGAACCATGAACCACGAACCATGAACTATGAACCATGAACCGTGAACTACTCCAATATCGCCTGTAGCACCGGCAGGCTCCGCATCTCCCCGAATTCAGCGCTGTGCAAGCGGTAATACACCAGGATGAGGTCCAGCAATTTCCTGCGGAGCTCCCGGTTGATATGGATCTCGGAGAGCGCTTCGGGATGGATGGCTTTCAGGAACATACTGATATAGCGGCTCATCTCGGGGCCTGCCCATTCCGGATAGGAAGGCGTGTGGTAGATGAACTCCCCTTCCCGCAGGTCCAGGATGGAATTTTCTTCCGAGAAGGAATCCTGCATGCGGAAGCCGAAGAAATGCGACAAGTGCAGGGCGAAGTATACCGGGTAATTGGCGGCCACCAGCGGATCAGCATCATCCAGGTGGCGAAGCGCGTCTTCGGTAAACTGGAAAAGGTCCGGCTGCGGCTCCGGCTGCCGCAGGCATTTCTGCAACAATTCCACCATGAACAACGCCACGGCATTCTTGCGGATATCGTTGTACAGGTTCCGGTAGATATAGGCCCATCCGGACTCGCGGATGCGTTGCAGGTTCTTCTGGCCGTGATGGTATACCACCAGGTCAAGCAGGGCGCCGGGCTGGTACTGGCCGGCCGTTGAAGCGCCCTTAGCACTGGTCTTACGCACACCACTCACCATATAACTCTGCAGGCCGAAGAGTTCCGTGAACAGGGTAACCACGAGGCTTGTCTCCCCGTATTTTACACTGCGCATCACCAGTCCTTTCGTTTTCTGCAGCATTTTCGTTTATAGCTCTGCGTTATGATTACCGGATGAAGAATATTTTGGTTGCCAGTTTCTCCCTGTTGGCTTCATCTGCCACCAGCACCAGGTACACGCCACTGCTGGCCCTTTCCCCCTTGTAGTTGCGTCCGTTCCAGACCGCCTGACCACCGAGGGCCCGGGACTGGTACACCAGCCTGCCGTCCAGTTCCGTAATCTTCACCCAGGCGTTCTCGGGCAGCCCACGTATGGCAATGGTCCCGCCGAAACCCGGCGGTACCGGGTTGGGAAAGACAAGCACCGAATCCTTTGTCGCGGCCCCCACCGTGGCCGTTCCCCGGAAAGAACAGATACCGCTGAATGTGGATATGAATACTTCACCACTCTGCGGATCAACCGTAATGCGGTTGATGGTATTGCTGAGCAGTGGGCTGTTGGTTTCCGTGAAACGGCTGATGATCTGCTGGCCGTCCGGGCTGATCAGCCAGACGCCGTTGCGGGTACCCACCCATTTACGGTTGGCGCCATCCACGGCGATCGTCCGCACCTGCTCATCCCGGAACAGGAAGCCGGCGAAATTATCCTGCTGCACTATGGGCAGGACGGCTTCACAGGCGTTGTTGAACACTTCCTGGAGACACTGGATCACCGCCACCCCCTGCGTGGTGCCGATCCAGATAAAACCATCCCGGTCCTTCGCCAGGCAGAGCACATCGGCGGATGGAAGGTTTCCATTTCCCCTCCCGGCCCTGAAATAACGCCAACGGTCATCCGAAATATTATCCGGCGTGCCGGCATCGTCAAAGCAGAATACGCCATTGCCCTTGGGCGACTGGATCCACTTGTAATTGAATTCATCGATCAGCACCTGGCCCACGGCGTTTTCCGTATGCAGGTAAGGGATGCCGAAGCGGGTCCAGCTGCCGTCCGCCTTCCTCAGCACCAGGTTCTGGGGAGCGCCATAATTGGCGATCCAGAGATCCCCGTTCCGGTCGGCCGCCAGGCCGCCGACACGATACGAACCCGGGTCCCCGATGGCTTCCTGCAATCCGGTGTTCTGCTTGTAGATCCGGAACTGAGGTCCTTCACTAATTTCCAGCAACCCGCCGCCATAGGAACCGGCAAAAACTTTCCCGGAAACAGGATCACGGTCAAGGGTGATGAAGTCCAGCAGGCTGTCGATCTGCGGGTATACATAGAGGTTGATGCCGGTCCAGGTATCGCCGCTGAAACGGAAAAGCCCGTTGGGATTAAAAGTATAGTTCCAGGCCTCATTGACGGAACCGGCAGCCACCCACAATTCCTTTCCCGCAAAAACCATATCCCCGCTGGCAGTGCTGATGGGGGAATTCGGAAAGACCCTTTCTTCCTCGCCCGACTGCACCCGCAGGAGGCCGTTGTTCTGGTCGGCTACCCAGTAGTCCAGTCCGTTCCGCAGCGATTGCCTCGGAAGGCTTATCGACGGTGTATTCAGGCGACCCAATACCTGTCCGGCCGTATCAACCAGGGATACCCGGGATTTTATACCATCGCTTTCGCCTACAAGTATCATCCCTGGTTCCGTATCCATGGAAAGCATTTTCCATCCTTCCGTGTAGGACCTGTCCCAGGACGTGTCACGCCGGATGAAAACCGTATCCTGGCGTCTTACCACCAGGCGGTTCCCCGATACACCCACGTCTTCACAGGGACCAGGATACAGGCCATTGCCGGACAGGGTCTGCCAGTTCCTGAAATCCGCCAGGTTCGTTCCTGAAACCGATGCCCGGCGCAGGCCCTGCGGGGTTGCCGCGTATAAAAAATCAGCATCCGCCGCCAGCGCGTCCACGCGGATATCCGAACCATCGGTAGATGGCCGCCAGGTATCCCTCACTTCGTATTTGTCGGTATCCAGGACGATAATACCCAGCCCGGCTCCCAGGAAGACGCGGTTTCCCTGCCAAAGAGCGCTGAGTATCCGTTTATCGCCCGGTACGGTGCTTTGCAGCACATCAGGCAGGTTAATGACCTGATCCCCGTTGATGAAATCAATATTGCCGCTTTCGTACCATATCATGGCCCGGTTACCCGATGGCTCCAGCACCATGCCGCCAACCCGCACTTCCGAAAGCCCGTTGACCTTGGTTTTTCGTTCAAAATCACCACCCAACTGGTCATATATGAAATAACCATAGGGTGTTGCACAATGAACTGCTTCGCCCCGTAACTGCACCGCCAGCGCGTTGTTAAACGGCAAATGTTCCCTCCACTGGCCCAGTGGCGGCGCACCCTGCGCGCATAATCGGGTTCCGGTAACGGATATACAGAGCAGGACAATAAACCAACGGGGCATGCTGTAAAATTATGGATTTCGCGGCGCCCGTTCCGGATGGATCCTTGCAAGGGTTGAACCTATAAAATGCTTTCCTTTGCAACTGAATTTTCAACACTCGATGCTATGTGGAAAAAAATAGGCGAAGCCGTGCTTCGTTACAGGCTTCCCCTCCTCGTCTTCCTGGCGGTGACCACGGTGATCATGGGTTATTTCGCCTCCAAGGTGAAGATGAGTTATGATTTCGCCAAAGCCATACCCGTTGACAACCCCAAATACAAGGACTACCTCGCTTTCAAGAAACAATTTGGTGAAGACGGCAACCTGCTGGCCATCGGTATTCAAACCGGGGAACTGTTTACCCCGAAGCAATTCTCCCTTTTTCGCCGCCTGCATGATTCCCTGAAAACCATACCCGGTGTGGAGGATGTTCTGAGCGTAACTTCCGCCATCAACCTGGTGAAGAATGACAGTACGGAGAAACTGGAATCCAGGCCCGTTTTCCCGCCCGGTGAAGCAGACCAAACCATGCTGGACAGCGCGAGGCTGCTGTTTGAAAGCCTGCCCTTCTACAAGGGCCTGCTATACAACCCGGACAGTCACGCTTACCTGATGGGTGTGCGGATCGAAAAAGGTGTCATCAATTCCAAACGCCGGGACACGGTAGTAGCGCAAATCGAGAAAATGGCGCTGGCATATGGCGCCGAAAGCGGGCAGGAAATCCGTTTCAGCGGGCTTCCCTTTATCCGCAACAACATGATGACCCGTATCGGAAAGGAAATGCAATGGTTCCTGCTGGCATCCATCGTGTTTTCCGCGGTCATCCTGTTCGTCTTTTTCCGTTCGGTATCCACCACCCTGCTCTCCCTCGCGGTGGTCATCATTGGTGTGATCTGGAGTGTAGGCACCATTCACCTTTTTGGATTTGAGATCACGATCCTCAATGCCCTGATCCCGCCCCTGGTAGTGGTGATCGGTATTCCCAACTGTATCTATTTCCTCAACAAGTACCATACATCCTATATTCACCGGAAAAACCAGCACGAGGCCCTGGTGGATATGGTTGGCAAAATGGGCGTGGTAACCCTTTTCTGCAATATCTCCGCGGCCATCGGGTTCGCCGTATTCGCACTGACGAAGAGCGCCGTACTGAAAGAATTCGGCATCGTGGCAGGCCTCAACATCATGGCCCTGTTTTTCATCTCGCTGATCCTCATCCCGTCCGTGCTCAGTTATCTTGCGGTTCCCAAACAAAAGCATACCCGCTACCTCCAGAACCGATGGCTGGCCAGCATCCTGAAAAACATCGAGGACTGGGTTTTCCGCCATCCGAAATTCATCTACGCGTTAACGTTAGCGGTTGTTGCCTTTTCCGTCTCAGGCATGGTGCGGCTGCGTTCGGAAGGATTCATCGTGGACGACCTGCCCCGGACAGACAAAGTATATAGAGACCTGAAATTCTTTGAACAGCATTTCAAGGGCATCATGCCACTGGAAATCCTGGTGGATACGAAGAAAAAAAATGGACTGGTTGGGGCCAGGGCCTTGCCCGTATTTGAAAAAGTGGATTCCTTCAGCACCTATATGTCGTCCTGGCCCGAAATCGCACGCCCGCTTTCCCTGGCTGAAGGCCTGAAATTCGCCAAACAGGGATTCTACGAAGGCGATCCGGCCAACTACGCCATGCCTAATACTTTTGACGGGGCTTTTGTAGCAGATTACCTGCGCATGCGCAGGGACAGCGGAAACGGAGGGTCAGCGGGACTCATGAAACTCATGTCATCCTTCATCGACAGCAACCGACAGATGACAAGGATCAGCGTCAATATGGCGGACATCGGAAGCAAACGCCTTCCTCGGGTGCTCGATTCCCTGCAAACTGCATCCAGGCGGTATTTCGACACCAGCCGGTACGAGGTTCACTTTACCGGCACCAGCGTGACCTTTCTCGAAGGCAGTCGCTACATCATCAACGGACTCAAGGAAAGTATCTTTTGGGCATTCCTGCTCATATCGCTCTGCATGCTCTACCTTTTTAAATCCCTGCGTATCCTGGTCTGCTCACTGATACCCAACCTGATTCCGCTGATGCTGACGGCGGGCGTGATGGGGTGGACCAATATCGCCCTGAAACCATCCACCGTACTGGTGTTCAGTGTGGCCCTCGGCATCGCCATTGATGTCACCATTCGCTTCCTGGTCAACTATAAACAGGAGTTGCCACATCACCAGTACGATGTACAGAAAACCGTGATGCATACCATCCGGCAGACCGGCATCAGCATCATTTACACATCGATGGTCCTGATCGCCGGATTCATCATCTTTGTGTTCAGTGGATTCGGTGGCACACAGGCACTGGGATGGCTGACCTCCCTGACCCTCCTGGCCGCAACGATCACCAACCTCGTGCTGCTTCCCGTGCTGCTGCTTTCTACAGAAAAGAAATCTGCGGGGAAGGATCAGCCGGTGTAAATTGTATCAAATGAAAAGCTTGCTCGCCTGCTTCACGGTTATGGGTCTCCTGGTTGGCGGGGCCGGCAGGTCCCAGACCCTGGGTTATTTCCTGACGGACCTGAAGGGAGAGCCTGTTAACAATACTTACAACAAGATAACGGTAGGCAGTCCCTTTTTTTACCCGGAATGGCTAAAAGGAAGGGCTGTTGACATGGATGGAAAAGTGTATGATAATCTTTCCGTCAAATTGAACCTGCTGGATCCGGGCATCCACTACCTGGATGACCAACAAAAGGAATACAGGATGTCCATCCCCATGAAAGAACTCACCCTGACCGACTATGAAAAAAGAACCACCTACACCTTTATTCGAGCCGGATCCCGGTGCCAGGGAAACCCCCAGGCCTGGTACCAGGTACTGGACAGCGGAAGCGCCTGGCTGCTGAAATATGAAACCCGGACACGCATCGAAGTAAAACCATATGGATCGGCGGTTCCGGAAGAACATGTCAGTCCATCCACCCGTTACCTGGTCCTGACCCCTCAGCTCTGCCAGGCCGTCAAATCACCCACGGATCTCTGGGAAACGCTTCAGGCGCTGAAACCGGGCTTTGCCGAAAAACCCCAGGGAAAAACAAATTCAAAAAAACTTGAAGATGACCTGGTCAAGATAACCCGCTCATTTAACCAGTAAGTCACAAACGCGTTTTCGCAATTGGAAAAGTTTGCAAAATCGCATTGTTAAGTTGATGCGGGGGCCTATTTTTACAGGCCCGGCCTGGGTCTGGCACCAATATCCATTGAAGATTTTTCATTGAACAGTACTAACCATTTGAAAACATTCCGGAAAGAGCCATTATTTTCCATTCTTTCCGGCTTTCCAGTTTTTTTTTAGAAAAGTTTCATTACGGCAGTTGTTGCCTCTTTGTCATAAGATGGTTGAAAAGCAGCCACAAGTCAAGAGCAGTGCAACAATTCTTATATTTTTTTTGTCTTAAAAGGCCTGTTTGTTTAACAATTTTTTTATTTACTGCTTATAAACCAAAACTCAGAAACATGAGAAAACTTGTACTGATTTTGTGCGGTATCCTGCTTCTGGCAGGACAACTTGCTGCACAGACACGGACGGTTTCAGGCAGGGTCACCGATGCTACCGGCAACCCTGTTCCCAATGCCTCCGTCACGGTTAAGGGAACGCGCGCTGGCACTACGACCAATGCCACCGGCAATTTCACGCTGGTGCTGCCAGCCGGCGCACAGACGCTGGTTATTTCCGGTATCGGGATGGCTACCCAGGAACTGGGCATCACGGCTTCCAACGTTTATGACGTGAGCCTGGTGCAGGAAAGCCGGGGACTCGAAGAAGTAGTGGTCACCGGTTACCAGACCCGTCGCAAGAAAGACGAGGCGGGTGCCATTTCCAATGTGTCCGGCAAAACCATCGAAAACCTGCCCAACCCATCGCTCGATAAAGCCCTCCAGGGCCGTGCGGCCGGTGTGCTGGTGCAGTCGAACACCGGTATCCCGGGCGGCGCCATCAATGTACGGATTCGCGGTACAGGCTCCTTCCTCGCCGGTACCCAGCCTTTATACGTTGTAGATGGCGTGCAGCTGAATACAAGGAACGACGCCAACTTCACGCAGTCGAACCCGCTTTCCTTCCTGAACCCGAACGATATCGAATCCATTGACATCCTCAAAGATGCCGCCTCCGCAGCCATCTATGGCGCCCAGGCGTCGAACGGTGTGGTCATCGTTACCACCAAGAAAGGCAAGGCTGGTAAGACCCGTTTCCAGTTCAATGCCTATTGGGGACAATCGAACCCGATCCAAAAGCTGGACGTGATGAACTCACAACAGATGTTCCAGCTGCGCGCAGAAGCGGTGGGTAACACCAATAACCTTCCTGCCGGCGATCTTTCGGTAAAACGGGCCGTACTGAACGAGTTCCGCGTGCCGATCACGAACATCACCACGGACAAGGCCGCTGACAGTGCCGCTGCAGCCCTGCCTACCTACGACTGGCAGGACGAAGCCTTCCGCACGGCCAGTGTGCAGAATTATGAATTGAGCGCTTCCGGTGGTAATGAACGCACCACGTTCAGGATCTCCGGTTCCTATAGTTTCCAGGAGGCGATTGTAACCTCC
Organism: Chitinophagaceae bacterium; assembly: GCA_025455365.1. Taxonomy (GTDB): domain Bacteria; phylum Bacteroidota; class Bacteroidia; order Chitinophagales; family Chitinophagaceae; genus Pollutibacter. Next base: position 13,832 of record JALOMP010000041.1, read on the forward strand.
GCGGACTTTACGCGTGGTACCCTGAAATTTGACCTGTCCAATAAGGCAACGGACAAGATTACCATCAACACCTCCCTGAATCTGAGTACGTTTAACCAGAAAGTACCTTTCGCCGTTGACGGTAGTTTCCTGGGAAGCCCCGCTTTCTCCTCAGCCCTGATCTATCCGTTCAACCCGATCTATAACCCGGATGGAACCTATGCAGGTGTACCCCCGGCCAACCTGGCGGGTATCCTGAACCAGAATGTGATCGCGGTAAATGATTTCAATATTGGTAACAACCGGACCAACCAGCTGATCGGCAATATCAGCCTCGACTGGAAATTCACCCCTTGGTTGACCTACCGTCCTTTCTTCGGTCTGGACTATCGCCTGGTACAGGGTAAACGTTACACCGATCCCAGGACACCGGACGGTTTCAACCGTAAAGGTCTTGGACAGGTACAAAGTTCCTGGAACACCAACTTCCTCACCTCCCACACCCTGAACTATTTGTTCAATATCGCCGACAAGCATAAGATCGACGGCCTGGTGGGTTATGAGTATCGCATGGAAGACCAGGAAGGCATCGCCACTTCCGCAGAAGGATTTCCCACCTACCA
>JALOMP010000042.1 GCA_025455365.1 Chitinophagaceae bacterium
AGTCGGTAGTCTTTAGGCAATACAAAGGAAATTCGACTAACGACTAAAGACTATTGACTACCGACTGCAAAACTACCCCTTTCGCCCCTATTATCCTAACCACCACCCAGTATACGCGGGACAAAAAGTCTGTCAACTGCCAACCGCCATCTGCCATCTAATTACCTACCTTTGCCCGCCAATCTATACACATGAAATGGTATAACCTTTTTATCAAATACCGGTTCTGGCTGGGCGTCGCTGCCCTGGTGGGGGCCGTCGTGGTCAATATCCTCAGCGGCTTCTGGCCGGCTTTCGTGCTTTACCTGGCCGGGGCCATCCTCATTTTCACGCATTTTTTCGTGGGCCCGCTGCGGCTGATCCAGGAATACCTGGAATCCGGGGATTTCGAAGGGGCAGAAAAAGTGCTGGCCAGCGTCTGGTTCCCCAACCTGCTCTATAAGCCCGTCCGCTCGGTCTATTACACCCTCAAGGGCAACCTGGCCATGATGAAAAACGACTTCGACTCGGCCGAGATCCACATGAAAAAAAGCCTGTCCCTGGGTTCAGCGGTCAAAGAAGCGGAAGGCGCCAATATGCTCCAGCTGGGCATGATGGCCATGCAAAAGGGCGATATGAAAACGGGCGAAAGCTATATACGCCAGGCCATCAAGGCCGGCATCCCGGACAATGATAGCGCCGCATTGGCCTACCTCCAGATGTGCCAGATCATGATCCAGAAACGGGAATTCAGGGCTGCCAAAGACTTTTTCCGCAAGTCCAAAGCGCAAAAACCTTCGCAGAAGCAAATCACCGACCAGATCAAGCAGATGGAAAAGTATATCTCCAGAATGCCAGGATAAAGGAAAGAAGTGGGATGTTGGATTTTAGAAGTTAGAAGTATCCAATTACAACTTCTCACTTCTAAAATCGTAGATCGCACTTCACAAAAAACCCCGCCTTTCAGCGGGGTTTCCTTTTTTCCGGACCCATTGGTTAGGTTAAGTAACGTGGGATAAGCCCGGAAGTCTTGATACCTAATGCATTACGTTTCTCCAGGTTAGAACGGCTGTGCTACAGCTTGGGGTCAAAAATACCACATGATGATTCCCTGACAATACCACAAAGCGGGTATAGGTACTTCCGCCAGGAACAGTTATGGCTTTCGTCTACCTGGCCTCTTTTACACTGGCCTGCCACCGGCCAAAAAGCTCCTCCACTTTGTGGACCCGGAAACGGAAGATCTCTTCCAGTTGCCGGCGCACAAAAAGCCGGTTCCCCAGGTCCCCCAGGAAACCAAGCGGCAGCTTATAATGTACCAGGTCGGTCATCTCCACCCCGCCGGGAATCTCCCGGAAATGGTGCTGGTGGTGCCAGAGACTGTAGGGACCGAACCGCTGTTCATCGACGAAAAATTTACCGGGCTCCACATGCGTGATTTCGGTCATCCAGAACAGGGGAATGCCAAGGATGGGCTTCACTTTGTAGGTCATCACCTGCCCCGGGTACATTTCGTCGCCGTATAACTCATTGGTAAACCGCAGGTTGAGGTACTCCGGGGTCATCACCGCCAGGTTTTTGGGGTGGGAAAAGAAGGACCAGGCCTCCTCGAGGCTCACGGGTAATTTTTGAATGGTCTTCAGCACATGGACAGCCATACGATGTACATTTACGCTTTCCGGATGTATTCCGGATGCAGACATAAACAACTCGACAGCTGACAAAAAGTTCGCCCAACATGGCTTCTCCCCGGGAAAAACTCCGCCTCCGCTTCCTTGAAGAATTCGAAAAACTGAACGACGACCAGAAAAGGGCCGTCAACCGGATCGAAGGGCCCGTCATGGTGATTGCCGGCCCCGGCACCGGGAAAACACAGATCCTGGCCAGCAGGATCGGGAAAATCCTCATGGATACGGATACCCTGCCGGAAAATATCCTCTGCCTGACCTATACGGATGCCGGAGTGGTAGCCATGCGCAAACGCCTGCTGCAGTTCATCGGGCCGGACGCCTATAAAGTGCATCTCTATACCTTTCACGCCTTCTGCAACGACGTCATCCAGGAAAATTCGGGGGCCTTTGAAAAAACATCGCTCGACCCGGTGTCTGAACTGGAGAGCGTGGACATGTATAAAAAGCTGATCGATGGGTTTCCAAACGGCCACCCCCTCAAGCGTTACCGGGGCGATGTTTATTTCGAAATCAAAAACCTGCAGCACCTGTTCAGCACCATGAAACGGGAGGGCTGGACTCCGGAATTCATCGAATCAAAAATTGACGCCTATCTCGCCGACCTGCCCACCCGGGATGAATACATCTACAAACGCAAGACAAAGGAATACAATGCAGGCGACCTGAAAGTGGACGCCATCCGCGAGCAAACGGAAAAGATGGAAAAGCTGAGGGCCGCCGTACGCGAATTCCCGCGCTTCCAGAAGATGATGCACGACCGGAAGCGATATGATTTCGACGATATGATCAACTGGGTGATCCGCGCATTCGAGGAAAACAAAACCCTGCTGGCCCGCTACCAGGAGCAGTTCCTCTATATCCTGGTAGACGAATACCAGGACACCAGCGGTACCCAGAACCGCATCGTCGAACTGCTGATCCAGTATTGGGACAAGCCCAACATTTTTGTCGTGGGCGATGATGATCAGTCGATCTTCCGCTTCCAGGGCGCCAACATCGAAAACATGATGCTGTTTGCACAGCAGTACCGCGACGACCTGCTCACCGTCGTGCTAACCCAAAACTACCGTTCCACCCAGCCCATCCTGGATATTTCCCGCAGCCTGATCGAAAGAAACGAAGACCGCCTTGTCAATAAAATTCCGGACCTGAGTAAAAACCTGGTGGCCGGAAACAAAAAACTCCTATCCCTGAAACATCCGCCCCGCGTGGTGGAATACATGACCCAGCGCGAGGAAATGATCGGCATCGCACGCCAGGTGGCTGACCTCATCAGCGCGGGAATCGCCCCGGGACGGATTGCCATCATCTACAAGGAGAACAAATACGGGGAAGAACTGATGGAGTATTTCCAGCTCCTGAACGTCCCGGTGTACAGCAAACGAAGCAGGGATCTTTTTGATATCCCGCTGGCAAGAAAGCTCATCCTCACCCTTCGCTTCCTGGAGTCTGAAATGGACACGCCTTTCAGCGGCGATGAAATGCTGTTTGAACTCCTGCATGCAGACTGGTTCAGCATCCCGCCCATTGATATTGCCAAACTCAGCATGGAACATGCGGACAAGCGCATTCCCTTCAGGCAATTGCTTTCCGAAAAAATACATACCCCGCCCAGGGACCTGTTTTCCACCGCTGTTCCCGAATCCATGGCAAGGGCCGGCAAACTGGTGGAGGAATGGATCGCCGATGTGCCAAACCTGACCCTGCAGCAACTGGTTGAAAAGATTATCCGGAGCTCTGGCCTGCTGCGCATCATCATGCAGGGCGCAGACCAGATCTGGATGATGCAGGTGTTGAACGCTTTTTTCGAGTTTGTCCGCGAAGAAACCCGTCGCAATCCCGCGCTGGACCTCAAACAGCTGGTCCGCCTGCTGGACCTCATGGAAGATGAGGAAGTGCGGATGCCCCTGGTGCAGGTGAGCGGAAACGACAAGGGCGTAAACCTTCTCACCGCACACGGTTCTAAAGGACTCGAGTTTGAATACGTATTCCTCGCGGGATCCAATGCCCAGTACTGGGAAAAGAAAAAGAGCAACCGCCGCGGCTTTGCCCTGCCTGATACGTTGCTGGATTCTTCCCTTTCCGGGGATGCGCGCGAAGAACTGCGCCGGCTGTTCTATGTGGCCATCACGCGTGCCGAACAACACCTGCAGGTATCCTACGCGCGTTTCAGGAACGACGGCAAGGAAATGGAACCTTCGGCATTCCTGGAAGAAATCCGTGCCTCAGAGGGTACGCATTCCGAAAGCGCCGTCATACCGCCGGAAACCCTCGTGGAATTTGCCGCCTTACGGTTTGGCGCACCCGAAGCGCCGGAAATAGCGCGGATGGAGGAAGAGTACATCAGCGGCCAGCTGGACAAATTCGTGATGAACGTGACTGCGCTGAATACCTACCTGCGATGCCCCATCGAGTTTTACTACAATACCCTGGTGCGGATCCCTTCACCCAAAAGCCATACCCTGGAATTCGGCTCCGCGGCGCACCATGCCCTGGAACAGCTGTTCAAAAAAATGCTGGAACACCCGGATAAGGAATTTCCCGGCCTCGAGGTTTTCCTGGAGGACTTTGAATGGTACATGCACAGGCATCGGGAAAGCTTCACCAAAGAAGAGTTCGCGCGGCGCATGGAATATGGCCGCAATATCCTGTCCGGGTACTACCGGGAACGGGTACCCAGTTTCCACAAGGTGGTGGCCATTGAACGCAATATCCGGAACGTGGTGGTAGACGATGTACCCCTGAAGGGAAAACTGGATAAACTTGAATTCAATGGCAAGGCCGTGAATGTGGTTGACTACAAAACGGGCAACCCGGAATACGCCCGCAAGAAGATGAAGAACCCCTTGGCCGATCCACCCCATGGAGGCGACTACTGGCGCCAGGCCGTATTCTATAAGCTCCTGGTGGACCACTATGAAGCGAAGGGTTGGTACGTGGTAAGCACGGAATTTGACTTCGTGGAACCTGACGACCGGAAGAAGATCCGGAAGGAAAAACTTGTCATCACGGATGAGGATACGGCGGCGCTGCGGGAGCAGGTGAAGATGGTATGGGATAAAATCCAGCAGAGGGATTTTTATACAGGCTGCGGCAGGGAAGACTGCCATTGGTGCAATTTTGTGAAGACAAACAAACTGGCGGTAGCATTGCATTCGTTGGAAGTGGAGGACGAGGGCATCTAGGGGTTCGTGGTTCATGGTTCATTGTTCATGGTATCGGCCAACCATTCCATGAACCACGAACGACGACCCATGAACCACGGCTTAAACTTTTTCTCTTCCTTCACACCCCAACATCCCCAAAGCCCTTAGCTTTGCGGTCCATGCCTCCATCGCCCCTGCAAAGGCCGCTCAAACGCCTGGTTTTCCTCTGCTGCCTTGTCCTCCTGGTCATTGCCGTAGCGCCCCGTTGTGGCCAGCCCATACCGCCTACCGGTGGGCCGAGGGATAGCCTGCCGCCCATGCTGACAGGCGCACAACCGGCCGATTCCACGGTCAATTTCAGGGGTAACCGCATCACGCTGCAATTCGATGAATATATTACCCTTGAGAACCCTTTCGAAAAGCTCAGCTACTCACCCCTGCCAAAAACGAACCCGCAGGCGGAGGGTAAACTGAAAACGGTCACCATTAAGCTTAAGGATTCCCTCGAACCGAATACCACGTACAGCATTGATTTTGGCGATGCCATCCAGGATATCAATGAAAATAACGCACTCCGGGATTTCAGGTACGTGTTTTCCACCGGGCCGAAGATTGATTCGGGGCTGATCCGCGGCCGGGTTTTCCTGGCGGAAAACGGAAAGACGGACAGTACCCTCGTGGTTGTCCTCCACCGAAGCAGCGATGACTCTGCCGTGGCGAAGGAAAGACCACGCTACGCAACAAGGATCAACCGGGATGGTGAATTCGTGTTCCGATACCTGGCCGCCGGAGACTACGCGATCTTCGCCCTCAAGGACATCGATGGCGGTAAAAAATATGACCAGAAATCCGAAGCCATCGGCTTCCTGGATAAAAGGGTTGTAGCCGACCAGGATGAACCGGTCATCCTCTATGCATTTACGGAATCACCGGAACCCGTAAAACCCCCGCCCCCACCCGCGCCAGGCGCCGCCGGCGTGGAGAAGTCCAAAGACGATAAAAGACTACGCTATTCCCTGAACCTGGACGCCAATAAACTCGATATCCTGGGCGACCTGGTCCTGACGTCTGAAAACAAACTCGCTTCTTACGACAGTTCCAAACTAATACTTTCGGATGAAAAGTTTATGCCCATCCCGGCGTATACCCTGCTCCCGGACAGCACCGGCCGGAAACTAACGGTAAAGCATAGCTGGATCGAAGGGCGAAAATACAACCTCATTATCCAGCGGGATTTTGCGAAAGACACGGCGGGCAATTTCGTTTCCCGTACGGACACCCTGGCCATCCAGGCCAAGGATCAGTCGGACTACGGCAGCCTGAGTATCCGCATCCTCAACCTGGACAGCAATGCCAACCCGATCCTGCAGTTTTACCGCGATGAAAAAGCCGAACTCTCCCTGCCCCTGCGCCTGGATCGCTACAATATCCGGCTCTTCCGCCCGGGTGAATATGAGGTTAGGGTACTGTACGACCGGAACGGGAACGGCACCTGGGATACCGGCAACTACTGGGAAAAAAAGCAGCCCGAAAGGGTCGTGGCCCGAAAACAGAAAATGAGCATCCGGCAGAACTGGGACAACGAACTCGAGATCAACCTGCAGGAGTTGCAGGAGCAATAACTGCTTCCTGCGCCCCATCAATCATTATCTTTGCGCCATGCAATTCTCATCCCAACTGCTCGAAAACGCCGTCCAGGCTTTTGCCAAACTACCGGGCATCGGGAAGAAGACAGCGCTAAGACTGGTCCTGCACCTGCTGAAACAGGAACCGTCGGAAGTGAATGCCTTCAGCGAAACCATCATGCGTGTGCGCGCCGATATCCGGTTTTGCCAGAAATGCCATAATGTTTCCGATGCGGAGACCTGCGCTATCTGCGCCAGCCCGATGCGCCAGAAGGGTACGATCTGCGTGGTGGAGACCATCCGCGACGTGATCGCCATTGAAAGCACCCAGCAATACAACGGAACCTACCACGTGCTGGGCGGGGTGATTTCTCCACTCGATGGCGTGGGGCCGGACCAACTGCAGATAGACTCACTCCTGCAACGCGTGAAAGAAGAACAAACCGAGGAACTCATTTTCGCGCTCAGTCCCACCATCCAGGGCGATACAACCATCTATTATATCCAGAAAAAACTGGATGGGCAGGACCTGAAAATAACCACCATCGCACGCGGCATTGCCTTCGGGGGCGAACTGGAATATGCAGACGAAATGACCCTCGCAAGAAGCCTTCAGAACCGGTTGCCCCTGGATCGACTCATACCAAGGACATAGGCGTGAGTGCAGCCCTGATTTTGCGTTGGTCTCCGTAAATACTAACTTTGTGCCGACCGGCAGGCGGATTTGTTTATTGTTCAGCCTGCAGGATCCGGTTCCCGGAAGGATCTCCTGAACTAATAAACGACCTGCTCCAAAGCATCTGCCCCAAAGCCTGTTCGTTAAAGACCTCCTTCCTGCCCGGTCCGCGGCCGATACAAAAGAATAAAGCCATGCATACCATACAGGAAGCACTCAGGGAAAAGATCCTGATTATCGACGGGGCCATGGGTACCATGATCCAGCGCTACAAACTAACCGAAGCAGATTATCGCGGCGCAAGGTTTGCTGACTGGCCTTCAGACCTGAAGGGCAACAATGACCTGCTCTGCATCACCCGGCCCGATATCATCCGGGATATCCACCTGGAATACCTGGAAGCCGGTGCAGACATCATTGAAACCAATACGTTCAATGCGCAGGCCGTATCCCTGGCCGATTACCAGATGAGTGAACTGGCTTATGAACTGAATGTAGCCGCCGCACGCTGCGCCCGGGAGGCCATCACTACATTCCTGGAGAAACACCCGGAAAGGAAAGCAGGACCGGGGCCATTTGTTGCCGGCGCCATTGGTCCGATGAACAAGACTCTGTCCCTTTCCCCGGATGTAAACAATCCCGGTTTCCGTTCCATCGGTTTTGACGAAGTGGCCGAAGCATACTACGAGCAGGTTAAGGGCCTCAGCGATGGCGGCGTGGACCTCCTGCTGATCGAAACGATCTTTGATACCCTGAACGCCAAGGCAGCCATCTATGCGATCAAGAAATTCTACCGGGATACCGGGCGACCGGAACTGCCGCTCATGATCAGTGGCACCATCACGGACGCTTCCGGCAGGACGCTCAGCGGGCAGACCCTGGAAGCATTCTACACCTCCGTGGAACATGCCAACCCACTCAGCGTAGGGCTCAATTGCGCCCTGGGCGCCGAACAAATGAGGCCACACATCGAAGAACTCTCGCAGATAGCAGCCTGTTATACATCGGCGTACCCCAATGCGGGACTCCCCAATGCCATGGGCGAATACGATGAATTGCCGCACCAGACCGCGCATTTCCTGGAAGAATGGGCAAAGGAAGGATTTGTGAATATTGTAGGTGGCTGCTGCGGGACCACCCCGGATCATATCCGGCATATCGCGCAACATGTAAAATCGATCGAGCCCAGGCCGCTGCCGGTGCTCGAATTGAATAACCATTAATTCCCCTGCGGCTGACCCTCCCTGGGTCACCTGCTGTTACATCGTTTATGAGAGAGACCCTGCATATCAAACCATTCATGCGCCTGTCCGGCCTCGAACCCCTGGTGGTCCGGCCGGAGACCAATTTCATCAACGTGGGCGAACGGACCAACGTTACCGGATCAAAAAAATTCGCGCGATTGATCCGCGACGGCCAGTATGAGGAAGCCCTGGGCGTGGCACGCCAGCAGGTGGAAAGCGGCGCCCAGGTCCTCGACGTCAATATGGATGACGCCCTGCTCGATGGCGAAAAGGCGATGGTCACCTTCCTCAACCAGCTCCAAAGCGAACCGGACATCGCCCGCATCCCGATCATGATCGACTCATCGAAGTTCTCGATCATCGAAGCAGGCCTCAAATGCGTGCAGGGGAAATGCATTGTCAACTCCATCTCGCTGAAAGAAGGCGAGGAAAAATTCATACAACAGGCCGTGATCTGCCGCAGCTACGGCGCCGCGGTCATCGTCATGGCCTTTGATGAGAAAGGACAGGCAGACAACCTCGAACGGCGCATAGCCATTTCCGAAAGAGCCTATGCGATCCTGACGGAAAAAGTGGGCTTCCCGCCGCAGGACATCATCTTCGACCTGAACATCTTTGCCGTGGCCACCGGTCTGGAAGAACATAATAATTACGCCGTCGAGTTTATTGAAGCCACCCGGTTGATCAAACAGAAATACCCGCTGGTAAAAATCAGCGGCGGCGTGAGCAACCTCTCCTTCTCTTTCCGCGGCAACGATCACGTCCGCGAAGCCATGCACGCAGTCTTTCTTTTCCATGCCATCCGGGCTGGTATGGACATGGGTATTGTCAATGCCGGGCAGTTGGTGGTTTACGATGAAATCGAACCGGAACTCCGCCAGCTCTGCGAAGACGTTATCCTCAACCGGCATAACAACAACAACCAGGCCACGGAAAAACTGATCCAGTTTGCCGAAACCGTCAAGGCAAAGGGCAGGGTCCAGGAGAAAGACGAAAGCTGGCGAAAGGCGCCCGTGGAGGAAAGGCTGAAACATGCCCTGATCAATGGCATCACGGAATACATTGATGAAGACACCGAAGAAGCAAGGCAGAAATACCCCAGGCCGCTGGATGTGATCGAAGGGCCGTTGATGAATGGCATGAACGCCGTGGGTGACCTCTTCGGCAGCGGCAAGATGTTCCTTCCACAGGTGGTGAAGAGTGCGCGGGTGATGAAAAAGAGCGTGGCCGTGCTCACGCCGTATATCGAAATGGAAAAGGCCGAGGTTTCCTCCGCAGGAAGGATCCTGATGGCAACCGTCAAGGGCGATGTGCATGATATCGGGAAAAACATCGTAGGAGTAGTGCTGGGTTGCAACGGGTACGAGATTATTGACCTGGGCGTTATGGTACCGGCCGACAGAATACTCGATGAAGCCCAGAAACAAAAGGTGGATATCATCGGGCTCAGCGGACTCATCACCCCCTCGCTGGATGAAATGGTGCACGTGGCCCATGAAATGAAAAGGAGAGGCATGACGCAACCCCTGATGATCGGCGGTGCTACCACGTCTCGCATGCATACCGCCGTGAAAATCGAAAAACAATACGACCACGGGGTGATCCATGTGCTCGATGCCTCGCGCAGTGTGGCCGTGGCCGGCAGCCTCTTAAGCGCGGAACAGAAGCCTGCATTCCTGCGCCAGGTGAACAAGGAATATGAGAAACTCCGTGAAGAATTTGAATCGAAAAAAACCTCCAAGGAATACCTCCGCTATGAAGAAGCGCTGGCCAATAAAGTGCAACTGAACTGGGAGGACTACAAACCCGTGAAGCCCACATTCACCGGTACCCGGGCGTTTCAAAATTTTCCATTGGAAGAGATCGCCCGGTATATCGATTGGGCGCCATTCTTCATTGCATGGGAAATGGGTGGCCGCTTCCCGGATCTTTTAACTGACCCCAAAATCGGCACGGAAGCAACAAAACTATTCAACGACGCCCAGGCCCTACTGAAACGCATCATAGCGGAAAAATGGCTCGAAGCCAAAGCGGTGATCGGGTTCTGGCCCGCAAACCGGAGCGGTGATGACAGCGTCACGGTCCTGGAAGAAAAAACAGGTCCCGATGAGCTGGTCACCCTCGAATTCCTGCGCCAGCAGGTAAAGAAAACAGCGGGACAACCAAACCTCTCTCTCGCGGATTTTATCGCCCCTGCAGAGGCAGCCATACAGGACTATCTTGGCGCTTTCGCCGTAACGATAAGCGGTATTGAGCCACACATAAAAGCCTTTGAGGACGCGCATGACGATTATAACAAGATCATGCTGCAGGCATTGGCCGATCGCCTGGCGGAAGCATTCGCGGAATGCCTGCATGAACGCGTTCGGAAGGATTACTGGGGATATGCAAAAGACGAACAACTGGGCAACGAGCAACTTATCCGTGAAATGTACCAGGGCATCCGTCCCGCACCCGGGTATCCAGCCTGCCCGGACCATACAGAGAAAAATAAACTATTCCACCTCCTCGACGCCACCCGGGCCACGGGCATACAGTTGACGGAATCCCTCGCCATGTATCCCGCGGCTTCCGTCTGTGGCTGGTACTTCGCACATCCCGATGCCAAATATTTTGGTGTGGGTAAAATCGGTCGCGACCAGCTAGCCCACTACGCCGCCAGGAAAAAAATGGAACTGGTCGTCATGGAGAAATGGCTGCGGCCGGTGTTGGATTAACGAATGGGCATATCCGCGTAATACTGCATCAGGCATTAAGGGCCAAGCGATTTTCATTGCATACCACAACCGGTTCACCGGCTGTGTGTCAATTCGCCGATCAGTCATGCTTCAATTCCAAATAGACCGGGCAATGATCGCTGTGTTTGACGTCTGGATAGATATCGGCGCCTGCAAGGCTTTTGCGCAGGGGTTCCGTCACGTTGATATAATCGATACGCCAGCCTTTGTTCTGCAGACGGACAGAAGGGAATCGCTGGCTCCACCAGGTGTACCTGCCGGGTGACGGATCAAAAACCCTCAGGGTATCCACCCAGCCGCTTTCAAAAAAACGATCCATCCATGCACGCTCCTCGGGCAGGAATCCGGAAGATTTTTTATTCCCTTTGGGATCGTGGATGTCAATTTCCTTATGGGCGATATTGTAATCACCGCAAAGGATCAGGCGCGGATGCTTTTTTCGTGTTGTCTCCAGGAATGCCATGATCTCGTCCAGCCACTGGTATTTGAACGACTGTCGTTCATCGCCCGATGTACCGGAAGGGAAATAGGCATTGATGAGCCGGGTTTTCCCGAAATCGAGTTGTATCACCCTGCCTTCTTCATCGGAGGGACCATGACCGTTTCCGAAGATGACATTGTCCGGCCGGATCTTCGTAAAGACGGCTACGCCACTGTACCCTTTTTTACGTGCGCTGAACCAATAGTCGTGATAGCCCAGGTCCGTAAACTGTTTGTGGTTGACGTTATCTTTTTCCGCTTTCGTTTCCTGCACGCAAATCACGTCCGCCGGGTTGGTCTTGAGCCAGTCGATGAATCCCTTGTTCATGGCGGCCCTGATGCCATTGACATTATAGCTGATGATTCTCATGAGATAAAAGTAATACAAAGCCCGCGCAGCCGGATGACTTTCCCGGCGTATCTTCGGCTGCAACTGATGCAAGACCAGATGTTTATTTACAATGTGAGTACCCAGGTGGCGGAAGACATGCAGGACGAATGGCTGCGCTGGATGAAAGAGGAACATATCCCGGAAGTCTTGTCCACGGGGCATTTCACCCACCACCGGATTGTCCGTCTCCGGGAACCCCAGGAGCCTGGGTCAGCCACCTTCGCCGTCCAGTACTTTTGCAACAGCCTCGCCCTGTACGATCATTATGTACAGGCACATGCGCCCTCGCTCCGTCAGAAAGCCCTGGAAAAATGGGGCGATCGCATCATTTCCTTCCGTACGCTCATGGAAGTTATCAACTGATTGTGGATAAGAATTTTTACGCGCGCACATACTAAAATTGAAAACGCAATCGCCGCAAACCCGCACGGGGCAATGTTTACAGCCGATGCAGGCTGAAATGCAGCGCCAGTAAGGGTTCTGGCGCACCTGGCAAATCCAACTTCTCAAATCCAACTTCCCAAATCCCCTAAAATGCCCGTCCTGCCTGCATTCCGGCGGTATCGCCATATTAAAAAAATAATTTTGTTGGTATGGAAAAGCATCTAAATTTGTCAGCGTTAAAAATTCAAAAAACTATACTATGAACAAAGCTGAATTGATTGCCAAGATCGCTGATGATGCAGAGATCACCAAGACACAGGCAAATGCTGCCCTGGATTCTTTCATTGAAGCGGTTACCAAGACCCTGAAAGGAAACGGCAAAGTTACCCTGGTTGGATTTGGCACTTTCTCCGTATCCAAGCGTGCTGCCCGCAACGGCCGCAACCCTCAAACGGGTGAAGTGATCAAAATCAAGGCAAAGAAAGTTGCCCGCTTCAAGGCTGGCAAGGAACTGACCGCGAAACTCTAATCGCCGTTACTCCATCGAAAAAGCAAATCACGTCAAGTGGTTTGCTTTTTTTATTTTTGCAGCCACACAAAAAATATACATCATGGGAAGAGGAGACAAAAAATCAAAGAAAGGCAAGATTTTCAAGGGTTCTTTCGGAAAGAGCCGCCCCGCGCGTCCTGCTGCTGCCAAGAAGAAAGCGGCTGCTGCTCAGAAAGCCTCCAAATAGGTCATGGATCAGGGAGCCAGCCGGTTGATCGTCCATCCGGCTGATCCTCTTGTATACAGAATCCTGTCGTGCAGGCGGCTTGGCCGGCCCTGCCAGAACTCCACCTGTTCCGGTTTTACGCGATACCCACCCCAGTGTGGTGGACGGGGAATATGCTGTCCCTGGAAGCGATTTTCCAGTTCGATGATATTCTGATCCAGTACATCCCTGGAAGCAATCACCTGGCTCTGGGGCGATGCCCAGGCCCCGATCCGGCTGCCGTCTGGCCGTGAAAGAAAATATTCATCACTTTCGGCTTCCGTGACTTTTTCACAGGGTCCTTCAATCCTGACCTGGCGTTCAAGTTCCTTCCAGAAAAACAGCAGGGAGGCATAGGGGTTCTTCTGCAGGTCCCTGCCCTTGCGGCTTTCATAATTGGTGAAGAAAACGAAGCCGTTTTCATCATAGCCCTTGAGCAGTACAATCCTTGAACCGGGCTTCCCGTCTTTCGAAATGGTGGAAAGGGTCATGGCATTCACTTCATCAATTTCGGCACGCAGTGCTTCGTCCCACCAAAAAGTAAACTGGCTAAAGGGGTTCTTGTCCACCTTGTCTTCAGACAGGGTGGCTTTCATGTAGTCTCTGCGGATATCTGCGATGGACATAAAGCAGTTGATAATTCTTTCAAGCCGGTCCTGGCACCTGTAATGGTTTATTTTACGAGGGTGCCCACTTTTTCCCCTTTTACAACCCGGGCGAGGTTGTCCGTCTTATTCATATCAAATACGATGATGGGGATGTTGTTTTCCATGCAAAGCGTGAACGCGGTCATGTCCATCACACGCAGGTTGCGGTCGATGCATTCCTTGTAACTGATGGTGTCAAATTTGGTTGCCGAAGGGTCTTTCTCCGGGTCCGCTGTATAGATGCCATCCACCCTTGTACCCTTGAGAATCACGTCGGCCTTGATCTCTACCGCGCGGAGTGAACCAGCCGTATCGGTGGTAAAATAGGGGTTGCCGGTACCGGCGCCGAAGATCACCACCCTTCCCTTCTCCAGGTGCCGGATCGCCCTTCTGCGGATATAGGGTTCAGCCACCTGTTCCATCTTGATGGCGCTTTGCAAACGGGTATATACACCGAGCTTCTCCAGCATCGCCTGCATGGCCATGCCGTTGATCACCGTGGCAAGCATGCCCATATAATCACCGTGTGCACTTTCTATACCTGTTTTGGACTCGTTCATGCCCCTGTAAATATTTCCACCGCCAATCACCACTGCTACCTCCACGCCGATGTCCACTATTTTCTTGATTTCCAGGGCGTACTGCTCGATAACGGCCGGGTCCA
>JALOMP010000281.1 GCA_025455365.1 Chitinophagaceae bacterium
TGGCTGGCCACGGCGGAAGAGGAGATCATTTCCAGTTGCTCCATCGACCGCAACCGTTATTCCATCATCGGTTTCATCGTACTCACCACCTGGCTTTTCGCCACCGGTGCCTGGACCTATTTCTTCTCCACGGCCGTGGACAATCCATGGGTATACGTTCCACTGGGTGCCTTCATGGGATTCGTCATACTCTGTATCGACCGTGCGCTCATCAAAGGCATCAATAAAAGAAACCGCAACCGCATCGCCCCTTATCTTTTCAGGGCTATGCTGGCCCTGACCATCGGTTTTTTCATGGCACAGCCGGCCATCCTATACTTATTCGACAAAGAAATACAGGTACAGGTTTCGGTGGACAATGAAACACGAAAACGTACCAAAAGACAGCAGCTGGACAGCCTTTATGGCGCCCGGAAGAATGAACTGCTAAAGGAACAGCAACGAATACGGGGCGAACAGGCGGCAAGCCTTGCATCGGTAAACCGCTCCATGGAGAACTTCCTCAAGGAAGCCGATGGTACGGGCGGTACCGGAAAAGTTGGCATTGAGAAAATCGCCCGGGCAAAAAAAGCGGAATACGACAAACTCGATGCCGAACACCGGCTGCTCCTCACACAACAACAACCTTTGCTGGACTCCGTACAGGGAGCGCTGGCAAACCTCGAAAGCGGAATCCGTGCGGAAGAAGAACGATTCAGCGCACAACTGAACGCGGGATTCCTCACAAGGGTCGAGGCCCTGCAACACCTGCTGGACGGCAATTCTGCCCTGCGTTACCGCTACTACCTGATTGTAGCGCTGCTGATGCTCATCGAACTTATGCCGGTGATTGTCAAAAGCCTTTTACCTGCGGGGTCCTATGAAGAGAAAGCATCCCTGCGTGAAGAGATGGAGAAGGAGCTGGCCTATAACAACATCCAGCGCGAAAAGGAACTTAAAAAGCTCTACAACTCACTTTCCCTGGAGTCTGATACAGAAGTGATCCGGGAATTCTTCCAAAATAGCATGGAAGAAAGAAGGGATAAATTGAAAGAATTGTCAGGACGGTTTAAGAATGACAAACGGGAGACCTTCGACCAGATGTGGGAAAAGATCAAATTCAGCATATTGAGCAAACATGAAAATTAATGCCGGCATGGAGCCGGCATCAATCGGGAATATTTCGGGATACAATCAGATCATTTCGCTTTGCAGCAGGGGATTCTTCACGGCTTCCTTGCGCTCCGCGTATTCTTTGGCCGCACGGATAAAGTGCACAAAAACGGGGTGCGGGTTCTCCACCGTGCTCTTAAGTTCCGGGTGATACTGCACGCCTATAAAAAACGGGTGGCCCGGTATTTCGATGATTTCCACCAGGGTGCTTTCCGGGTTCTTGCCACTGGCATGCATACCTGCTTTTTCAAAGGCTTCCAGGTAAGCGTTGTTGAACTCCCAGCGATGCCTGTGGCGCTCCGTGATACGCGGTTTTCCGTATATCGTATGGGCAAGGGACGAGGGATCCAGTTCACACATATACGATCCCAGGCGCATCGTACCCCCTTTGTCGGTAACCTGCTTCTGCGCTTCCATCAGGTCTATGACCGGATGCGGTGTATCCGGGTTCATTTCTGTTGAATGCGCATCATGCAAACCCAGGATATTCCGGGCGTATTCAATTACGGCCATTTGCATTCCCAGGCAAATACCGAAGAAAGGCAGACCGTGCTCCCGGGCATATTTCACCGCGATAATTTTCCCTTCAATGCCCCGGTGGCCAAAACCGGGTGCCACCAGCAATGCATCAAGGTTTGACATCTTCTCATCCACGTTCTCCGCTGTGATGAATTCTGAGTGAATGTTGACCACTTCCACCTTGCATTCATTGACGGCACCGGCATGGACAAAAGCCTCGAGAATCGATTTATAGGCATCCTGCAGCTCGATATACTTTCCGATCAGGCCAACGCTGACCTTGCTTTTAGGGTACTTCAGCTTGTCCAGGAATTCCTTCCAGGCAGAAAGCTCCGGCTCCCTGTACTGGGTGATGTTCAGTTTTTTAAGGCAGATAACGTCCAGCTTTTCGCGCATCATTGCCAGCGGCACTTCGTAAATGGTGGGTGCGTCGGCTGCTTCAATGACGGCCTCCTGTTTGACATTGCAGAACAATGCGATTTTACGGCGAATCTCGGGTGAAAGCGGGCGTTCGGTGCGACAAACAATGATATCCGGGTGCACGCCGTTTTCACTCATGAGTTTTACGGAGTGCTGCGTGGGCTTGGTTTTAAGCTCCTTTGCCGCCTTCAGGTATGGAACCAGGGTAAGGTGCACCACCAGGCAGTCTTCCTCAGGAAGTTCCCATTGCAGCTGGCGTACGGCCTCAATGAACGGCAGGCTTTCGATATCGCCCACTGTTCCACCGATTTCCGTGATAACGATATCATACCCCTCGTTGCCGAGCAATTTCATTCTGCGTTTAATCTCATCCGTTATATGGGGAATCACCTGTACGGTTTTGCCCAGGTACGCGCCTTCGCGTTCCTTGTTGATGACCGTCTGGTAAATCCTGCCTGTTGTGACGTTGTTGGCCTGCGTGGTAAAAATGCTCAGGAACCGCTCATAGTGACCAAGGTCCAGATCCGTTTCCGCCCCATCTTCCGTAACATAGCATTCGCCGTGTTCATAGGGATTCAGGGTTCCCGGATCCACATTGATATACGGGTCAAATTTCTGGATCGTTACAGACAGGCCACGTGCCTGCAGGAGTTTTGCAAGGGATGCCGAAATGATACCCTTGCCAAGGGAAGATGTTACACCGCCGGTAACGAAAATATATTTTGCCATAGTACAGGTATTCAGGTGTCGCTTACAAATAGCTTTCCCGCAGAAACCATGGGTTTTTGCCGGCGGAAATCCGTGATTTTCAAGTTCAAATGACCTGGAGGAAACGATCAGGAAAAATTCCCGGAGGTCATGCAAAAATACGGTTAATTCCTCGACCCCCCGGGAATGGTGATTTAAGTGTGGAAAAAAACCGGATTTAAGTACCCGGCGCCTGGTTCAAAGCCGGGCAAATACAGTTGATGATTTTTTATAAAGTCATGATTTCCCGACTGATACGAAGCCCGGACAATGTGTAACCAGCATGAAACGTTCTAGTTTGGATAAACCCGCATGAGAAACAAGGTCCTTATTTTTATCACCTGGGCATTCCCAATAGCAACCTCATTGTCCAGCTTAGGACAATGTGCTTCCAATATATTCTGGAATGGCGGACTACCTGCCATAGGAACTACTTCCGGCCAAGGTACTATCCTGGGGAACGTGGGTGTTTCCGTTCGCTCTAGCGGATCGTTTGCCGCCGGCAGGCCGGGATACAGCGTCAACAACCAAACCTATGGAGGATATACCTGGCGTTCGCTCATGACCTACCGGGGTGCGAGCTTCGCCACGGGCACATATACCTATTTCAAAATGCAGGTACCGGTGCCGCCAACCTATATTCATATCAGGGTCAGCGATATACGGGGCGATGGCATCAATACGGAACACCAGCGTGTCCGGGGCTTCCTGAATGGCGTTGCAGTGGGCGTGACATTTGAAGACCCGGTGAACGGGGCATTTATCACCGGGGGCAATATTATCAATGGCGCCGCAACCACCACTTCAACTGTGCAGTCGGCGATGAGGGCATTCTTCACCGGAGCCGTAGACAGCATCGTCGTATCCGCCACCGGGTTCAGCGATTACGTGATCGTGGACCTTTTCGCCCGTTGCGATATCCTGCTGCCTTATCAATTGCTCTCATTCAGTGGACAGGCCGTTCCGGAGGGAATAGCCCTGGCCTGGAAAATTGGACTGGAAACACAGACGCTTGGCTATCGTTTGGAACGTTCCACAGACGGAATCCTTTGGGAAGAAATTGCAACCCTTCGCAAGTCGGAGGAAACAACACCCGAAAAAACCTACCGCTTTACTGATCTATCGCCCATCCCCGGTAAAAACCTGTACCGGCTTCAATCCATTGAAACAAACGGGCCCGGGCAGTTTTCACGCGTGATCACCGTCATCTCGGATCCCCGCGGATGGTCATCTGGTCTGCTCATCTACCCCAACCCCGCGAGCGACAAATTTGTCATCCGCCTGGACGGTGCGGCTGGGTCAAGGCCAATGGCTGAAATCCTGACGATGGACGGAAAAGTTTGGAAACGGATAGCCATTACAGCAGACCGCACCAACATTGACTGCGCAGGATGGTCAAGGGGGCTGTACATGGTTCGCATTAAAGGCC
>JALOMP010000282.1 GCA_025455365.1 Chitinophagaceae bacterium
GCCAGTTGTTCAGTTTTGGGTTCAAGGCAACCGCCGTGGCTACGATCATCGTACTGGCTTTCCAGGTGATCTTCTTCCTGGTATTCCCCGAGTATCGCGACAAGATGGAAGAAATCAGTCGCGAGCAGATGTACAAGCAGGGTATGAATGATACCCAGGTTGAACAGGCGATTGAATTCACCAAGCGTTTTTTCTGGCCCTTCCTCATCGCCGGAACCCTCGTGTCTTACCTGTTTATTGGGGCGATCGGGTCCCTGATCGGAGCAGGCATCACGAAGAAAAACCCGCAGTCACCCTTCCAGCAGCAATAACCAACGGCCCCGATGGACCTTAGTATCGTTATCCCCCTGAAGGACGAGGAAGAATCCCTGCCGGAACTGGCAGCCTGGATTCGCAATGTTGTCAATACCCATGGATACAGTTATGAAATCATCATGGTAGATGATGGTAGTCGTGACAATTCATGGGGCGTCATACAACAATTGAACAGCCAGGACGCCCATATCAAGGGCATCAAGTTCCAGCGCAACTATGGTAAAAGTGCAGCCCTAAATGAAGCCTTCCGGGTAGCTAAAGGCGATGTGGTGATTACCATGGATGCTGACCTGCAGGACAGTCCCGACGAAATCCCGGGCTTGTATCGCATGATCAAGGACGAGGGTTACGACCTCGTGAGTGGATGGAAAAAGAGACGGTACGACAATGTACTGACCAAAAATATACCCTCGAAATTCTTCAACGCCGTCACCCGACGCATGTCCGGAATACATCTGCATGATTTCAACTGCGGGTTGAAATCGTATAAAAGGAAAGTGGTAAAGAGCACCGGTATATACCCGTCCTGGCTAAATGGGCGGGATTCCGGAAGGTTGGCGAAAAAGTGGTTGAACATCGCGCCCGGAAGTACGGTAAAACCAAGTTTGGATGGGAACGTTTCATCAATGGTTTCCTGGACCTGACCACCATCATGTTCATTGGCAAGTTTGGCAAGCGACCCATGCAGTTTTTCGGTCTCTGGGGAAGTGTTTCCTTCTTTATCGGTCTGGTGATGAGCGTTTACCTGCTGATATCTAAATTCGTCGACCGTGAGTTTGCCCTGACCAACAAGCCTGGTTTCTACCTGGCGCTAACGGTCATGATCATCGGTACGCAACTCTTCCTGGCAGGATTCCTCGGGGAACTTATCTCCCGTAACTCGCCTGAAAGAAACAGTTATCTTGTGGAAGAAATAACCGGGTTTTGACCACCTGACGGATCCAGTCCCCCACATGCCGGAAAATCGCACCACTGTTATTATCGGACCCGCCCACCCGCTTCGGGGTGGACTTGCTTCCTTCGATGAAAGGCTGGCAAGGGCCTTCCAGGCCGAAGGGAACCAGGTGATCATCTATACATTCTCACTTCAGTATCCTGGTTTTCTTTTCCCGGGCACCACCCAGTTTTCCAGCGAACCTGCCCCGAAGGATATCGATATACGGGTCAGGATAAATTCCGTCAATCCGTTCAACTGGATACGGGTGGGCATGGAGCTGAAAAAACTAAACCCATCATTGGTTGTGGTGCGATATTGGCTGCCATTTATGGGCCCCTGCCTGGGTACGATCCTCCGGGCTGTCCGGGGTTTGAAAGATACCCGGGTGGTCTGCATTGCAGACAATATCATTCCGCATGAAAAAAGGCCGGGAGACAATGCATTCACCCGCTACTTTATCAAACCAGTCGATGGGTTTGTGACCATGAGCCGCAAAGTGTTGGCTGATCTACGCACTTTTGACCCACACAAGCCAGCCGCTTTTGTGTCTCACCCGCTATATGATAACTTCGGGGAACCGGTGCCAAGAGAAGAAGCCCGGCGTTTCCTGGGAATTCCCCGGGAAGATCGGATCATCCTGTTTTTCGGTTTTATACGTCCATACAAGGGCCTGGACATCCTGCTCCGCGCGATGGCAGAACCGGCGCTGCGAAATTCGGGCATCAGGCTGCTGGTGGCCGGGGAATTTTATGACGAGCCTAAGCCCTACCTTGAGCTCATCCGGCAACTTGACCTCGGGGATAGCATTATTCTGAAAACTGAATTCATCCCGGACAGCCAGGTACGGTATTATCTTTGTGCGGCAGACCTGGTGGTACAACCCTACCGGAACGCGACACAAAGCGGGGTGACACCCCTCGCCTATCATTTCGATAAGCCGATGGTGGTGACCAGGGTGGGTGCGCTCCCGGATATGGTACCGGAGGGAAAGGTAGGTTTGGTGTGTGAACCCGAGCCGGCCTCGCTGGCCGCTACGATCGATCGGTTCTTTTCCATGCCCGAAGCACCGTTCATGGAAGGCATCCGGGAAGAGAAGAAAAAATATACCTGGCAACGACTGGTGCAAACCATCACAAGCATCGCCCATGATATTCAGAAGTAAAGCGCCTTTAAGGATTGGCCTGGCCGGCGGCGGTACGGACGTGAGTCCTTATAGCGATCTATATGGAGGGGCTATCCTGAATACAACGATCTCCCTGTATGCATGGGCGCATTTACGCATACTCGATGAACCTGAAATTCGGCTCCGCGCCGCCGATCGAAAAGAGTCTGAAACGTATCCGGCACTCTCAAACCTTCCGCTTACGGGGAAACTGGATCTTCTCAAAGGAGTGATTAACCGTGTCAGTCGCGACTATGGTATTCCCGTTCCCGGCTTTGAACTTACCACCAATGTGGATGCCCCTGCCGGTTCAGGCCTGGGCACTTCCTCCACCCTGGTGGTAGCCGTACTGGGTGCATTCACAGAAATGCTGGGCCTCCCATTGGGCGAGTATGATATCGCAAGCCTCGCCTACGATATCGAACGCAAGGACCTTCAACTGGCGGGCGGAAAGCAGGACCAGTACGCTGCCACCTTCGGAGGCGTGAATTTTATGGAGTTCTATAAGGATGACAAAGTGATTGTTAATCCCCTGCGGATTAAACCTGAATATTTGAATGAGCTGGAAAACAACCTGCTACTCTTCTATACCGATTCTACCCGTGAGTCTTCCAATATCATCAGGGAACAGCAGAAAAATGTAACGGAAAGCGATCCGCGTTCTTTGGCAGCCATGGACCAGCTCAAGGAACAGAGCCGGATGATGAAGGAAGCCTTGCTGCAGGGAAGGCTGGACGAAATCGGGGAGATACTTAATTTCGGCTTTCAGCAGAAGCGATTGATGGCCAGGAATATCTCGAACAGCCGGATCGAGGAGATATATGAAGCGGCCCTGGATGCGGGCGCAACCGGGGGTAAGATTTCCGGTGCGGGCGGAGGT
This sequence comes from Chitinophagaceae bacterium, assembly GCA_025455365.1. GTDB lineage: Bacteria > Bacteroidota > Bacteroidia > Chitinophagales > Chitinophagaceae > Pollutibacter. The sequence goes on from JALOMP010000282.1 coordinate 3,295, forward strand.
GGATTCATGATCTTTTACTGCCCTGGCACCACCCGGTATAGCGTTATCGATGCCCTCGCCCGGTTCGGCGGACGTGTTCGTGATTATTCCTTTTACCCGTATGGACTGACCAGCTGGTCGGTCTGAAAAATAGACGTTTATGCAAGACAAAATCAAGTCGATCATCTCCGCATCCATCCAGGTGAAGCAGGAAATTTTGCAGGACGCTTCCATGCATCACAAACTGCTGCAGGCGGTGGAAGCGATCCTGGACGCTTTCCGAAATGGGAAACGCATCTGGTTTTGCGGGAACGGCGGGAGTGCTGCCGATGCCCAACACCTGGCCGCTGAATTCAGCGGCAGATTTTATACGGACAGGCGTGCATTGCCCGCGGAGGCCCTCCATTGCAATACATCCTACCTCACGGCAGTGGCCAATGATTACAGTTACGATGAGGTCTATGCCCGTCTTGTGGATGGGATTACACAAGCCGGGGATGTACTCGTTGGCCTTTCTACTTCCGGGAATTCCAGGAATATCGTCAAAGCATTCGAAACCGCCCGTCAACGAAAGGTTTTGACGATAGGTTTCACCGGCACGGACGGCGGGAAAATGAAGACCCTGAGCGACATCCTTTTCAATGTTCCTTCCAGGGATACCCCCCGCATACAGGAATCCCACATCTTGCTGGGCCACATCATTTGCCAGCTCGTGGAAGAGTTGTATTTTAACTGAGAATTGAAGGACTATGCCTGAAGCGGTGAAACATAAGGAAGCCATCATCCTCGCGGGTGGTTTCGGCACGAGGTTGAGGACCGTCCTGCCGGACCTTCCAAAGTGCATGGCGCCGGTACATGGGAAACCATTTTTAGAGGCTTTATTATGCTATCTCTGGGATGAAGGCATCGAACATATCATTCTCTCACTCGGATACCGTCATCAGCATATTTCGGATTATGTACGGAAGCATCATGCCGATCGGGAGATCAGCCTCGTATTGGAGGAAGAACCGCTGGGTACTGGCGGAGCCATCGCCCTGGCCCTCGATGCATGCGATGAAGCCAATGTGTTTATCCTGAATGGCGATACTTTTTTTAACGCCAGCCTGAGGTCCATGGAAGTATTTCACGCGGATCACCATGCCGATTGTACCGTCCTGGCCAAACCCATGGACGACGCCTCACGGTATGGAACCATGGATGTTGATTCCACGAACCGGGTGACCGGTTTCCGGGAAAAGGAACCCGGATCCCATGGACTGATCAATGGAGGTGTATACCTGTTGAACCGGGACCATTTCCCGGTGCGTCACCTGCCGAAGAAGTTTTCTTTCGAGCAGGATTACCTGTCTGCCATGGCCGGCACCCACCAGATCTTCGCCCAGCAACAGGATTGCTATTTCATTGATATCGGCATCCCGGCCGACTACGAACGGGCACAACGCGAGTGGTCCGTATTTTTCCCTGATACAAGCCGGCATGTATGATCGACTTGCAGGCGATCGACCGGCACTGGACCCTTTTCCTGGACCGCGACGGTGTAATCAACTACGAAAAGGAAGCTGACTATATCCGGACCCCGGGTGAATTTAGGCTATACGACGGCGTTATTGAAGCCATGGCCAGATTCAGCGCCCGGTTCGGGTATATATTCGTGGTCACGAACCAGAAAGGTATTGGCAAAGGACTCATGACCGAACAGGATCTGCGGGATATCCATGCTTACATGCGGGGGCTTATTGAGCCTGCCGGCGGACGGATCGACCGGATTTACCATTGCTCGGACCTGGATGAACAAAGCCCCA
>JALOMP010000043.1 GCA_025455365.1 Chitinophagaceae bacterium
CAATGTGACCGGATAGTGGAATGACAAATATCAGCAAGCCGCGTGCTGGATATCCATGGATTTCTTTGTACCATTGCCAGCGAATTATTCCAATTATAACATATGTATCTGAAAGAACGACTGATAGTTTTGCTGGTACCATTTACCATACTGGCAGCCTGCAAGCAAAAGAATGAAACGAAAGCCGAAGTGGTGCCGGACGTAAACGTGGTTGCCGCTGGTCAGAGGACGGTTCCGGTTTATACAGAGTACGTGGGACAGACTTACGGCCAGTCTGACGTGGACATTCATGCGCGGGTAGACGGTTGGGTTCTGTCGATGCATTTCAAAGAAGGAGACCAGGTCAGGAAAGGCCAGCTGCTTTATGTGATTGATGATCTTCCCATCAGGGAACGGGTGGACGCTGCCAGGGCCAAACTGGCCCAGGCCAAAACGATGATGGCCAGGGCGAAATCAGACCTTGACCGGGTGGAACCACTGGCGAAGATGAATGCACTCAGTCAACGCGACCTGGACGCTGCCCGTGCCGAGTATGATGCTACAAAAAGTGAAGTGGAGCAGGCATCGGCGCAGTTGAATACCGCCAATATCGAACTGGGGTATACCCGGATCACGGCACCCATCCAAGGCATTATCGGCATCAGCAATGTGCTGGTGGGAGACTATGTGAACCGGGGAGGCATTGGTAAACCCTTGAATACGATTTCCACCGTTGGTACCGTGAGGGTGCGCTTTCCTATTTCCGAATCCGAGTACCTGCGTTTTGCCCGGCGGATGCGATCAGACCAGGACCAGGTGAAAACCATACAGCACATACCCGTTGAGTTGATCCTGGGCGACGGGACCGTATTTCCCGAAACCGGAAAAATTGACCTGGCCAACCGCCAGGTAGACCCCGCGACGGGATCCCTGATTGTACAGGCGCTCTTTGAGAATAAAACTGGGCTCCTTCGTCCAGGTCAATATGTAAAAGTGCGGTTTAAAACCGACGAATTTAAAGATGCCGTGCTGGTCCCGCAACAGGCGGTGAACCAGATGCAAAGCATCTACCAGGTTTTTGTTCTCACGGATTCTCTCAAGCTGGCCCCCCGGGTTGTCCAGACTGGCGCGCGAACCGGAAGCAACTGGATCATCACCAGTGGACTAAAGCCGGGAGAGAAAGTAGCCGTTGTTGGAAACGCCGCTATCAATCCACGAAATGCCATCAAGCCGGTCAATATGAACTGGAATTATGATTCTACCTCTTACCGTTGAAATAGTGAACCAGGCCCGGAACTTTCCAATTGAATTTTTATGAGTGAATTTTTTATACGAAGGCCCATAGTTGCGATGGTAATCTCCATCTTTACTGTAATCCTTGGATTACTGGTTTTACGGGGCATACCCATTTCGCAATACCCGGAGATCACGCCGCCCATGATCAAGATAACGGGTACGTATAACGGTGCCAATGCGGTGAATGTCGAACAAACGGTCGCTACTCCTATCGAACAACAGATCAACGGGGTGGAACAGATGTTATACATGCAGTCGATCAACGCGAACGACGGTACCACCACCATCATGGTCTCTTTTGAGGTTGGCGTTAACCTGGACAATGCCAATATGCTGACGCAGAACCGGGTGGCCATGGCTAACCCCTTCCTGCCTGCTGACGTAAAGAACATGGGGGTTAATACCAAGAAAGCCCTTTCCTTTCCATTGATGATCGTATCGTTATTTTCTCCGAACAACACCTATGACGCTCGCTTTGTGAGTAACTATGTGTACATCAACGTTGTTGACCAGATCAAGCGGATTAATGGAGTGGGCGATGTAACTGTTTTCGGTGGTGCGGAGTATGCCATGAGGGTATGGTTAAAACCGGACCGTATGGCCTCGCTTGGCATTTCGGTCAATGATGTAAAACAGGCATTGAATGAGTACAATAATATTTTCCCGGGCGGCTCTTTTGGCAACAACCCGGCCCTTCCCGGTGTGCAGAACACCTATACAGCGCAATTGCAATCAAGGCTGGTGAACCCCGAGGAATTTGGGAAAATCATTCTCAAATCAAATGAAAGCGGTGCGTTGGTGAGATTCAGCGATATCGCACGCATTGAACTTGGTACGGAAAACTATTTCCAGAACAGCCGCCTGAATGGAAAAACCGCGGCAGCCCTGGCGATTTACCAGGTACCTGGGAGTAATGCCCTGGAGGTTGCGGAACAGATCAAAAAAACAATGGAGGAACTCAATGCGCGCTTTCCCCAGGACATGGAATATCGCCTTTCATTAGATACTACGCTCCCGATCGAAGTAGGTATCGAAGAGATCCTGCATACACTCCTGGAAGCCGTCTTGCTGGTGATCCTCGTGGTGTTCCTGTTTCTTCAGGACTGGCGGGCTACCCTGATTCCGTTGCTGACCGTGCCGGTATCACTCATCGGGGTGTTCATCTTTTTCCCTTTACTGGGATTTTCGGTAAACGTACTTTCCCTGCTGGGACTGGTACTCGCGATTGGCCTGGTGGTGGATGATGCCATCGTGGTGGTGGAAGCGGTCATGCACCATATCGAACATGGGCTTAGTCCTAAAGAAGCTACCAGTAAAGCGATGAAGGAGGTGGCGGGCCCCGTGGTAGCCATTGCGATTATCCTGGCAGCGGTATTCATTCCCGTGGCGATGACGGGCGGTATAACCGGCCGACTTTACCAACAGTTTGCCATTACAATCGCCGTTTCCGTGTTACTGTCCGCTTTCAATGCGCTCACCCTCAGCCCGGCGCTGGCGGCAATTCTCCTAAAGCCGAAGAAGGAAAGCAAGGGGCTGTTGCAGCGATTCTTTAACGGGTTCAACCGGGTTTTTGATCGGTTCACCAACGGATATGTTGGGGTGGCAGGTTTCTTCGCGCGAAAGGTGGTGATGAGCTTGCTGGTCTTGGGCGTAATCGTTGTGGCTACGGTATTCCTTGGTCGAAAAGTCCCGGGTGGTTTTGTGCCGGAAGAGGACAACGGCTATTTCCTGATGGGGATCATGCTGCCGGACGCTGCTTCTTTTGAACGAACAGATGCCGTTTCGGCGAAGGTTGAGAAGATATTGTCCCAGGTTGAGGGCATTGAGTCTTATACCGTGATCAATGGATATAATATTCTCTCCAGCACGGTTGCCCCCAATTCGGCTACGGTATTTGTGCAGCTCAGGAAATGGGATGAGCGGGAGCGGACGGATAAGGAGATCATCCGTGAAGTGAATGCGGTGGCAAACAAGCAGGTCACGGAGGCTACCGTCGTGGCTGTTGGCCCGCCACCTATACCCGGGTTGGGCAATGCCGCAGGATTTACGCTGCAATTGCAGGACAGGGCTGGCAACACGCCTCAGTATCTCGCCAGTCAGGCCCAGCGGTTTATCGCGGCCGCCCGTGAGAGGCCGGAAATCGGAAATATATTCACCCTGTTCAGGTCGAATGTGCCTCAGAAAAGTATCGAAATTGACAAGGAGAAGGTGGAAAAGCTGGGACTGACCCTGAATGATGTGAATTCATCGATTTCGGCTTTGTTGGGTGGGTCTTTCGTCAATAATTTCAATGCATTTGGCCGCCAGTACCGGACCTATGTGCAGGCGGACGCGCCTTACCGTATGAAACCCAATGATCTCGAGCAGATGTTTATCCGTGATCCCAAGGGGAATATGGTGTCCCTGGCCACCCTGGCCGTCGTGCGTGATACTACCGGTCCCCAATACACGAACCGTTTCAATCTCTACCGTTCAGCCGAGATTTCCGGAATGCCATCACCCGGGTACAGTTCGGCCCAGGCGCTGGACGCGCTGGAGGAAGTGGCTGCGGCCACGCTCCCTGCTGATATGGGTTACCAATGGAGCAACATGAGCTACCAGGAGAAAGCGGCATCCGGTCAGAGCGCCCAGGTATTCGCCATGGCCCTGCTCTTCGTGTTCCTGATCCTGGCGGCGCAGTATGAAAGCTGGAAACTTCCTTTCAGCGTCCTGCTGGGTACACCCTGGGCCGTGATGGGGGCGATGCTTGGATTGTTCCTTGCGCGGATGTTCTCGGAAAGTTATGTGAACAATGTGTTCGCCCAGATCGGGCTGGTGATGCTGATCGGCCTGAACGCCAAAAATGCCATCCTGATCGTAGAGTTCGCCAAGATGAAAATGGAAGAGGGCGAGGATGTGCTGAAGGCTGCGCTCGATGGCGCCAAACTGCGTTTCCGCCCGATCCTGATGACATCTTTTGCTTTCATCCTGGGCGTGGTGCCGCTGCTGACGGCTTCCGGCGCCGGCGCCGAAGCCCGTAAGGTGATGGGTATGGCTGTATTCGCCGGTATGATTACGGCTACCGTAGTCGGTTGTATTCTTATCCCATCTTTCTTTGTATTAATTGAAGGGAAGAAAAGGAAGAACAGGGAAGCGGCCCTGGAAAACAAACAGGAATCTTCCGGAGAACAGAATCCTCATGCTTAAAAGAACTGACATGTTTTCATTGCGTTTTTATATATTATGTATCGCCTTCACGGGCATCCTTGCCAGTTGCAAGGTAGGCGGTGAATTTTCGCGGCCGGCCGTTAACCAGGCCCCGGCCGCTTACCCGCAGTCCGCCACCGCTTATGATTCGATTTCCGTCATCAAATGGTTCGAGCTATACCAGGACACGGTGCTGCAACGCCTGATTAAAATCACGCTCGACAGCAACCGGAACCTCATGACGGCGGCGGCCCGCATGGAAGAGTCCAGGGAAATCGCCGGCATCGTAAAGGCCAATCTCTATCCTTCCTTCGGATACCAGCTTTCGGCCGGTGGCGGAGAAGCAGGACAGGAGGCGCAAAAAGTAGCGGGTGGTATTGACAAGGGGGCGATTAAGACCTATGCCACCCTCAACTGGGAAATCGACATCTGGGGAAAAATCAGGCATGCCAATATTGCCGCCTATAATGAGTACCTGGGCGATATTGAAAACAGGAATGCACTTATCGTCAGCCTGGTTGCGGAAGTTTCCCAGCTCTATTTTTTATTGAGGGACCTGGACAACCGGTTGATGATTGCGGAACGGACGCTGGAGTCCCGCAGAGAAGGAACACGTATTATTACCGAGCGGTTCAACAAGGGGTATGTCTCCGAAGTGGACAAACTGCAAGCCGAACAACAGGAAGCCCTGGCTGCCGTAACCATTCCGAATTTTCGGCGACAAATCATCACCGTGGAGAATGCGCTGCGGGTATTGATGGGCATGGGACCCGGCCCGATCAACAGGGGTAACACCCTGTACCAGCAGACCGTCTCCCCGGACATTCCCGAAGGTCTGCCTTCCCAGTTGCTCGAGAGAAGGCCCGATATCCGTGAAGCCGAAAGAAGACTGGAAGCCCAGTTCAATTATATCGGTGTGGCCAAGGCCAATCTCTATCCTTCCCTGAGCCTGACCGGGCTGCTGGGTTTCGCCAGTCCCCAGTTGTCTACCCTGATCGGGGGAAGCGGTTTTGTGGCCAACGGTTTCGCTGGCATCGTAGGTCCGCTATTTGAATTTAACAAGAACAAGCGCCGGGTCCGTGCGGAAGAATACCGTACCAAGCAACTGGCTTACCAGTACGAACAAACGATTTTAAACGCCTTCGCCGACGTGGACAACGCGCTGGCGCAGTATCGTACCTACGACCAGGAACACAAAATCCGGCAGTTGCAGGTGATAGCCGCCCGCAAGGCCCTGGAACTCACGCAGGCGAAATACGATTTTGGCTATTCTTCCTACTATGAAGTGCTGATCCAGCAGAATTATCTTTTTGACGCGGAACTGGCCGAGTCGACCACCCTGCAGCAGAAAATCAATTCCATCGTCTTCCTGTACAAATCACTGGGTGGCGGCTGGTAAGGGGATAAGTCACCTATAGAAAAAGGACCCGGAGAAACGGGTCCTTTTTTTTGGGTAAGTTTTATGATATGTACGATGATTAAACGGCTTCGGCTTTCATTGCGTTGGCCATGCGTTTGCGCTCGTTCTCGTCGAGGATTACTTTACGCATGCGGATGAAATTGGGTGTCACTTCAATGCACTCATCCTGCTGGATATATTCCATGCATTCTTCCAGCGTCAACTGGGTCTTGGGTGCGATATTGGTAGCCGCATCCGAACCGCTGGCGCGCATGTTGGTCAGTTTCTTGCCCTCGTTGGGATTGACGATCAGGTCACCCGGTTTGTTGTTCTCCCCGATGATCATGCCCTTGTATACTTCCTCTCCCGGGTCTACGAAAAAGAATCCGCGGTCCTGGAGTTTGTCCAGGGAGTAGGCAGTTGTGGTGCCGGCTTCCTTGGCCAGGAGTACCCCGTTGTTACGGCCGGGGATGGGGCCTTTCCAGGCTTTGTATTCGCTGAAACGATGGTTCATGACGGCTTCACCAGCCGTGGCGGTAAGCATATTGGTGCGCAAGCCTATCAGGCCGCGGGAGGGAATGTCAAATTCAAGGTGTTGCATATCACCCTTTGTTTCCATCACCATCATCTCACCTTTTCGGCGGCTTACCAGGTCAATCACTTTGGATGCGAATTCTTCCGGAACATCCACGACGAGCACTTCATAGGGTTCCGTTTTCTTGCCGTCCACTTCTTTGACCAGGACCTGGGGCTGTCCTACGGTGAGTTCATAGCCTTCCCGGCGCATGGTTTCGATGAGGATGCCCAGGTGCAGGATGCCACGTCCGTAGACGAGAAAACTGTCGGCTCCATCTGAGTCCTTTACCCGGAGTGCCAGGTTCTTTTCCGTTTCCTTCATGAGCCGGTCGCGGAGGTGGCGACTGGTGACGAATTTACCGTCCTTGCCATAAAAGGGTGAATTGTTGATGCTGAACATCATGCTCATGGTGGGTTCGTCCACGCTGAGCACGGGCAGGGCTTCCGGGTTTTCAAAATCAGCAAGGGTATCGCCGATATTGAAATTTTCGATGCCTACCACCGCGCAAAGATCGCCGGCCAGCACTTCGCTGACCTTGCGTTTACCCATCCCTTCAAATACGTAGAGTTCCTTGACGCGTTGTTTTTTAAGGCTGCCGTCTGCCTGCATCAGGGTAACCGGCTGGTTTTCCCTGATACTACCCCTGGCCACTTTTCCAATGGCGATACGGCCCAGGAAAGAAGAATAATCCAGGGAAGTGATCTGGAGTTGGAGGGTGCCTTCTTCTACTTTCGGTGCGGGAACGTGTTTGAGGATACCGTCCAGCAGCGGGGTGATTCCTTCGCAGGGGGTGAGACTGTCGTTAAACCAGCCATTTTTCCCGGAGCCATAGTAGGTGGGGAAATTCAGTTGTTCTTCGGTGGCGTCCAGGTTGAAGAAAAGTTCGAATACGGCGTCATGCACCTCGTCCGGGCGGCAATTGGGCTTGTCCACCTTGTTGATCACCACGATGGGGTGAAGGTTCAGCTGGAGAGCTTTTTGCAGTACGAAGCGAGTCTGGGGCATGGGGCCTTCAAATGCGTCCACCAGCAGGATTACACCGTCGGCCATCTTCAATACCCTTTCCACTTCCCCGCCGAAATCGGCGTGGCCCGGGGTGTCGATCACATTAATCTTCACGTCCTTGTATATAACAGCGGCGTTCTTGCTGAAAATGGTGATGCCCCTTTCCCTTTCCAGGTCGTTGGAGTCCATGATAAGGTCCCCGGTTTCCTGGTTATCCCTGAAAACGTGGGTGGTATGGAGGATCCTGTCTACCAGGGTTGTTTTTCCGTGGTCAACGTGGGCGATAATGGCGATGTTCCTGATATCCATGTTGTGCTTGCGCCCCCGGGCCAACGGCCAGGGAGCTCTTTTTTTGAGGGTGCAAAGGTACGACAATCCCCCCGGGCGGACAAATGCGGGCAAAAGCTTCATATTTCCTTCACAAGTCCCCGTGATCCGGGGCCCGGAAAATCTTATTTTGAGTATAAATAAGCTTGCATGAAATGGCTAGGGCGATTGTTCATCCTGTTGCTGGTTCTTACATTGGTCTACCTGCTGGGGCCCAATCCCAGCGATCCCCGCTACGATAAAAGTCTGCCTGACATTACGGTCACTACGCAGCAACTGGACAGCCTGGTCCGTACTGAAGAATCCCTTCACCCGGTGAAGCCCGAAAATGAAGCCCGGATCATATGGAACGATGATTCCCTTAAAAACCCCACGGAATATGCGGTGGTGTACCTGCACGGTTTCTCCGCTTCGCAGGAAGAAGGGGATCCCGTGCATACGGATTTTGCCCGTACATTCGGCTGTAACCTTTACCTGGCAAGGCTTGCGGAGCACGGCCTGGATACAGCAGACCCGATGATCAACCTCACGGCAGACGCCTACTGGGAAAGTGCCAAACGAGCGCTCGCCATGGGTAAAAAGATCGGTCGCAAGGTGATACTGATGGGTACATCCACCGGGGGATCACAGGCAATCCAGCTGGCCGCAACATACCCGGAAGACGTGGCCGCGCTGGTACTTTTATCGCCCAATATCGAAATCAATGATCCCAATGCCTTTCTCCTGAACAATCCCTGGGGCCTACAGCTTGCCCGCCTGGTTAAGCGCAGCCGTGATAACGAGGCGTCCGACCAGCGTGAGATCTACAAGAAACACTGGTATTCAAGATACCGGCTGGAAGGAACGGTGGCATTGCAGGAGATGCTGGAAACCAGTATGATACCGGAAAATTTCCGGAAAATCACACAGCCTGTCCTGCTGCTCTATTACTATAAGGATGAAAGCCACCAGGACCCGGTAGTGAAGGTATCCGCCATGCAGAAAATGTTTGACCAGCTCTCTACCCCGCCGGCGTTCAAACGGCAGGTGGCCATTCCGGAAGCCGGCGACCATGTCATCGGCTCTTATATCAAATCAAATGATCTTCCTTCCGTACAGAAAGCCATCCATGCCTTTGCAGTGGACGTATTGAAACTCAGCCCCCGATAGGCGAAAAATGAAACCGTTTCAAGTGTAACTGTTTCATATCACGCTTATTTCCTTTTTATGTATTTTGGCTGACTAAACGATTGCAATGTTATGATCCGTTCAAGAATCGCCGGAATCGGCATGTATGTGCCCTCCCATGTGGTGACCAACCAGGACCTGAAGAAATACATGGATACCAGCGATGAGTGGATCCAGGAAAGAACAGGCATACAGGAAAGGAGATATGCCCATCGCACACAGGAAACCACCACCACGATGGCCGTCGAAGCCGCCCGGGTTGCCATTGAAAGAGCAGGCACCACTCCCCAGGATATCGACTTCATCGTGTTTGCCACCCTGAGCCCGGATTATTATTTTCCCGGATGCGGCGTATTGGTACAAAGGGCGATGAAGATGAAAGAGATCGGGGCGCTGGATGTGCGTAACCAGTGCAGTGGGTTTCTCTATGCGTTGAGTGTAGCCGATCAGTTCATCCGCACGGGCACCTATAAAAATATCCTGGTCATTGGCAGTGAAAAACATTCCTTCGGCCTTGACTTCAGTACACGGGGGCGTAATGTAAGCGTGATCTTTGGTGATGGCGCCGGTGCGGTAGTGTTGCAGCCCACGGAAGACCCGGGTCGCGGCATACTTAGCACACACTTGCATAGCGACGGGGAAAGTGCGGAAATCCTGGCGATGTACAACCCAGGCACCCATGCCAACCACTGGAAGGAGGAAACGTATGCCAGTTTCGATGACGCGGAGATCGGGCAGATGTTTTTCAGCCATAAAATGATCGATGATGGCCAGGTATTCCCGTACATGGACGGACCCGCGGTGTTCAAGAAGGCGGTTGTCAAGTTTCCCGAAGTGATCATGGAGGCCCTCCATGCCAATAATCTGGCGCCTTCAGACATACGGATGCTGATCCCCCACCAGGCGAACCTGCGCATCTCCCAGTTCGTACAACACCAACTGCGTCTGTCAGACGACCAGGTGCATAATAACATCCAGAAATACGGCAATACCACCGCCGCGTCCGTACCCATCGCGCTTTGCGAGGCCTGGGAAGCCGGGAAAATCAAAGAAGGAGACCTGGTATGCCTCGCCGCCTTTGGCAGCGGCTTCACCTGGGCCAGTGCCTTGCTTCGCTGGTAAAGGATCTTATGGCTAACGATAGGGTGTAAACGAAAATCCCCGGTATGCCCGGGGATTTATTTTTACTGCTCCTGTTGACGATGTCCGGTTACAGGTATTTGTTAAATTCCTCTACCAGTTCCGTTTTGGTGATGGGAATACCCATGATTTTATTGTAGGGGATGGCATCCACGAAATACAGGTCTCGAAGTATGCGTACAAGCTGGCCGTTGTTGATTTCGGGAACCAGCACTTTCTCATAGTTTTTCAGGATCTCACCGAGGTTTTTCGGGAAGGGGCGAATATACCGCAGATGGGCATGGGCGACGCTTTTGCCCTGCAACTGCAATTCCGCACAGGCGCTCTTGATCGCCCCAAAAGTAGACCCCCAGCCGATTACCAGCAGCTTTCCCGTGGATGGTCCGCTATCGAGTTTTTGAAGGGGGATATAATCCGCAATCTTGTCCACCTTGGCCTGGCGGGTCATCACCATATGCTGGTGGTTGTCCGGGTCGTAGCTGACATTACCGGTGATATCCTGTTTTTCCAGGCCCCCGATGCGGTGTTCGAGACCGGGTGTGCCGGGTATGGCCCAGGGCCGCACCAGCTTTTCATCGCGCAGGTAGGGTTTTAATTTTTCTTCCCCGTCCGAGAGGGCTTGCTTGAATGCCACGGGGATCGCCTGCAGGTCTTCCGATTTTGGATACTTCCAGGGTTCCGCACCGTTGGCGATATAACCGTCGCTCAGGAACATCACGGGTGTCATATGCTGAACGGCAATCCTTGCCGCCTCATACACGGAGTCGAAGCAGTCGCTGGGCGTGGATGCAGCAACAATGGGCATGGGGCATTCGCCGTTGCGACCGTAATATGCCTGCATGAGGTCGCTCTGTTCCGTTTTGGTGGGAAGGCCGGTTGAGGGCCCGCCGCGCTGTACGTTGATGATGATGAGGGGGATTTCCAGCATCACAGCAAGGCCCATGGCTTCCGATTTGAGCGCAATGCCCGGACCTGAAGTGGTTGTTACCGCCAGGGAACCTCCGTAACTGGCACCTATAGCCGAAGCGATACCGGCGATTTCATCTTCGGCCTGGAAGGTCCGGACACCGAAAGTTTTGTATTTACTCAGGTCGTGGAGGATATCAGACGCGGGTGTGATGGGGTATGATCCAAGGAAAAGCGGGAGGCCGCTTTTCTGGGACGCGGCGATCAGTCCGTAAGAAAGCGCCTGGTTGCCCATGATGGAACGGTAGTTCCCGGGTTCCATCCTGGCTTTTTCCACCTTGTACCGGGTGGTGAAGGTTTCGGTGGTATCGCCATAATTATACCCTGCCTGCAGGGCCTTGATATTGCTGTTCAGGATCTCATCTTTCTTGCCGAATTTTTCCTGCAGGAAACTGAGGGTGCTGTCCATATCCCGGTTATACATCCAGTAGAGGAAGCCCAGTACGAACATGTTTTTCGCCCTGTCTTTCTCTTTGGTGCCCATGGTAAACTCCTTGAGGGCTTCCCGCGTCATTTTGGTGACGTCCATTTTGATCAACTCATAATTACCCAGGCTTTCATTTTCCAACGGGTTCACCCCGTCCGGGTAGTTGGCCAGTCGTAGGTTCTTGGCATCGAAGCCATCGGTATTGGCGATGATGCGGCCGCCTTTTTTCAGCGACTTCAGGTTGGTCTTCAGCGCCGCTGCATTCATGGCCACCAGCACATCGCACTCATCGCCGGGTGTGAAGACCGGCTTGCTGGAAAAGCGGAGCTGGAAACCACTCACCCCGGGAAGGGTTCCCTGCGGAGCACGGATCTCTGCCGGGAAATCCGGAAAAGTAGCCAGGTCGATGCCCATCAAGGCCGTGTTATTCGTAAACTGGCTGCCGGTTAACTGCATGCCATCGCCGGAGTCTCCTGCGAATTTGATCACCACATCCTGCAAGACTTCTTCTTTCCTGTTCATATTCCGGAATAGTTTTAAAATTGGGTCGTTGGAATCTGACCTGCATTTTACAGATTTATCAGGTGCTGAACAAATCAGGATGCCGGAAAAATGCCTAAATGCAACGAATCCACCGGTTTGTCCATCGTTATACAGCCGTTTGACGGTTCAGCGGCAATGATTATCTTGGCCTTTCAAAAACAGATTATATGTCGCTATTCAAATCCGGCAATCCCACCCTCAGTGAAAAGCAGTTTTCAGCTTCCCCGGTAACGGTCCTGGGGGATCGCATGACGGTCAGGGGAACCCTGAACAAGTTCGGTTTCCTTTTCCTGATGGTCATGGCCACCGCGTTTTACACCTGGAACGCTCATTTTGGCGGCCAGAATGTACAGGGCCTCCTGCTGACAGGTGCCATTGGCGGCCTGATCCTTGCCTTTGTAATCATTTTCAAGAAAACCTGGGCTCCTTTCCTGGCGCCTGCCTATGCATTGCTGGAAGGGCTGTTCGTAGGCGGCATTTCGGCATATTACAGCGCTGCCTTTTCGGAAACGGCCCCGTTTATCATCGTCCAGGCGGTTGGGCTGACATTTGGTACAGCCATTGCCATGTATGCCCTATATCATTTCAGGATCATTAAGGTTACGGAAACCTTCAGGTCGGTGGTTGTTACCGCCACCATGGGCATCGCGGTATTTTACCTGATCACTTTCGTGCTGGGCTTTTTCGGCGTACAAATACCTTTTCTGCATGAAGGTTCAATGATCGGCATAGGGTTTTCATTGCTTGTGGTTGGAATTGCCGCCCTCAACCTGATCCTTGATTTTGACATGATTGAGCGTGGATCGGAAATGGGTGCTCCCAAGTACATGGAATGGTATGGCGCCTTCGGCCTGCTGGTAACGATCGTCTGGCTCTACCTTGAGATCCTTCGCCTGCTGTCCAAGCTGAACAGCCGCAACTGACGGCAGATTTGATATAACAAGGTCTTCAGGCCACCCATTTTCGATGGGTGGCTTTTTTTGTTCGCTGAGTTGGCTTGCAGGTGCCGCCCCTCCGGTATTACCTTTGGTGAAGTGATTCCGATGCCCCATGATCCCGATTCCGGGAAGCAATGGAACGAGAATCCAGGGTAAAAAAAAAGACACACACTATGAAAACTTCTTCATCAACCAGGCTGCTGGCCATCTGCATGGTCATGAACCTCTTCCTCCTCAAAAGCTTCGCCCAGAACAGCGGTAGCGTCAATCTCAATGATTCCATGACCGTGATACCTTTTTCGATGACCGTAGTGGTTGTTGAATTCGAAGCCAGGTCCGGGAACCAGGGCAACCAGCTCAAATGGAGCACCATCCTGGAAGCCAACCTTTCCCATTACGAGATTGAACGCAGCACACCCAACCAGCCTTTCCGGAAGATCGGCACCATCAAGGCCGCAGGCAGCGGAAGCCTCGCTGTGGAATACTCTTTTACCGATAAGAACCCGGCTGCCGGCACCAATATCTATCGTTTGAGAATGGTAGATACCCGCGGCGGTTCGAAATCATCCGAGCATAAACTGGTGAACGGCAACACACAAAACCTCGTTTCAACTGGTTTCCAGGCTTATCCGAATCCCGCGCGCAACGGTTCCATGATCCGCATTAACGTGCCGGGAACAGGTATCTACCAGTTGAGGCTGGTAAGCCTTGATGGTGGAGTTGTGTACGCCGCCAACCTCGATAACAGCCATGGCGGAGGACTGAGCCTGGACCTTCCGAAGGGTTTACGTAGCGGCCTTTTCATGATCGACGCCGTGGCTAAGCAGGGAGGTCATCGCTACCAGCAAAAAATCCTCATACAGTAATGCACAGCATACTTATCTAAAAGCGATGGCTGCCCAAGGGCGGCCTTTTTTTTGTCCCTGTGGATTTCCGCAGTTTCGACCAGTTAGCTTCTTTATTCGACCGCTGATTTCATTTGGGGAAAACCCCATCGTAATTTTGCATACGTAGTTCGAATCATCCCGATGCCGGATACCGTGTAGCAACTTCTCCGCATCAAGTAATCGTTACGAATACATTTATCTTTTTTACGGATGGTTTTAGGACAAGTACCGGCTGCCGAAAGGTGGCCGGTTTTTTTTTGGTTGTCGGTTGTCGGTTGACGGTTGACGGGTGTAGGTTCATGGTTCGTGGTTCATGGTTCATAGTTAGTAAAATTGGATTCCTGGCTGTATTTCCTGGTTTCACGAATAAGCGCCTGCATCAATTAGTCCCGACCACGAACCATGAACCATGAACTATGAACCATGAACGACGAACCCCA
>JALOMP010000283.1 GCA_025455365.1 Chitinophagaceae bacterium
TGTTCTTGAACAGGAATTCCGGCATAGAGATTTTTTTTGTTGAACCTCGCTTTCCTAAAAGATAGTATCACTCATCCGGGTGAGTATATAGGTTATGATGCCATATCGCTTCAATTTAGCACAAATTTCAAATCATGACCGAGAAACTGAATTACGTTCATTTTCATGGGGCGCCTGCCCGCGGAAAGATATTGATGGTGGCCAGTTCTCCCACCGTCAGTGCCCAGACCGGCTGGCCGATCGGGTTCTGGGCGGCGGAGCTGACACATCCGATGCGGGTATTCCAGGAAGCGGGTTACGAGGTTGAACTTGCATCCACCGAAGGCGGTGCCATCGTGATGGACGGATATTCCAACCCTACGGACGCCAGTGGATATTCCGCCCACGATGTGATTTCGCTGGGATATATGCAGCAGGAGTCCTTCCGCAACATGCTGGAACATACGCGGCCGTTACAGGGACTTACCCACGAAGGATACCAAGCAATCTTCCTCGTGGGTGGACAGGGACCGATGTACACCTTCAGGGGAAATCTTGCGCTGCAGAAGCTTTTTGCCTCTTTCTACGAGGCGGGAAAGCCGGCCGCAGCCGTTTGCCATTCAACGACCCTGCTACTAGAAGCAAGGACCACTGATGGCGAGCTGCTGGTGAAAGGGAAGACCTGGACCGGCTTTGCCGATGCGGAGGAAGACTTCGCCGACCAGGCCGTGGGGATGAAGATCCAGCCTTACCGTATTGAGACGGAAGCACGGAAAATACCCGGTACGACATTCAAAGTGGCCGCGCCTTTTTCTTCCTATGCCATCCATGACGGGAACCTGGTGACCGGGCAACAGCAAAACTCCGGAGCTGCTGCTGCCGAGATGGTCGTTGAACTGTTGCAAAAGAAATGAGATGCACGCGGCACAGTGGTTTGAAATGCCCGGACTGGACCTGTTGGATATTCCGAAGAAAATAAGCCTGGGCTGATTTCCCATGATTCGCAATGACCCTATTCTTGCCAGCAACCTGGGTTTGCTTATCCACGATGAATTTTAACGCATGATCCTGAAAAGAAACTTCCATCCGGTCCGTGTGCTCGGGTATGTCCAGGCGGAAATGACCCTGTCCCTGCTCATCTCGGTCCTGGTCTGGCTGTTATACCGGTATACCGGCTTTCGGTACGCCTTGCCGTTTTCCGTAGCCGCCATCCTCGGAAGCGCACTGGCGATTTTCATCGCTTTCCGCAACAACAGCGCATACGCCAGATGGTGGGAGGCCCGCACGCTCTGGGGCAGTATCGTCAATGCGAGCCGCGTCCTCGGGAGGCTCATCATCAACTTCACAGACAGCCACCGCCACCAGGCCAATTACGAAGCGGGCAGGAGCGAAACATTCAAGAAGGAAATGGCGTACCTGGCCATCGCCTGGGCGCATGCCTTGCGGATGCATTTGCGGGGGCAGGGCGAGTGGCAGCAGTTGAAACACCTGCTGACGGAGGAGGAATTCATAGAGTTTCTGCGTGTACACCACAAGCCCAACCACCTGCATATGCTGTTCGGTCGTAAGCTCTATGCAGCGATGGCCAACGGGACGCTCGGCGGATTCGACAGCTTCCAGGTCGAAGGCCAGCTGCTGGCACTTGCCAACGCGCAAGGCGGCTGTGAGCGCATCAAAAACACGCCCCTGCTCCGCCAGTATCACTATTTCACGCGTATCTTCCTGTATGTATTTATCGCGATACTGCCCTTTTCCCTGGTGGGTGATTTCAGCCGGGCCGGAATCGACCTGTTAATGATCCCGGTTTCCCTGCTAATCGTATTTGTGTTCGCCATCATCGGGAAAGTGGGAGAGGTCAATGAAGATCCCTTTGAAAACCGGATCACCGATGTGCCGCTGACCGCCATCTGCAATACCATTGAACGGGATTTGCGGGAAATGCTGGGGGAAACCGACCTTCCCCCAAAGGCGTTGCCGGCCGATGGGTTTTTGTTTTAATCCCGGGCAGGACGATCCTGAATGCATTACTGATTCAAGTCGTATATTAAAATAGTAAACACCAGACTATGCATATTGCGATTATCGGAACAGGGAATCTGGGCGGCGCACTGGCCACCCGCTGGGCGCAGAAAGGGCACCACATACATCTTGGTGTACAGGACATGCAGTCGTTCAAGGGAAAGGAATTGCTGAAGAACACGCATACAACAGTGCATCCCATACAGGAGGCTGTGCAGTTATCGGGTGTCATCCTGGTGGCCACACCCGCCACGGCTGCCGTGGAAGTGGCCCGCTCATTGGGCGATACAACGGGCAAGATACTTATTGACGCGATGAACGTAGTGATGGGCCGGGGTCCGGTGGGCTTCGGGAACACCGCCGATGCCATTCTTGCCAATACCGCTACACGGGATGTTGTAAAGTCGTTCAACACAACCGGTTTCAACAATATGCTTAACCCGATATATGATGACCAGTCCATCGACATGTTCATGGCGGGCGACAGCAAATCGGCCAAGGAGACTGTCCGCCAGCTGGCCCTCGACGCCGGTTTCGGGGAATGCTATGACGTGGGTGGCAACGACCGCTTCGCCCTCATGGAGCAGTTCGCTTTTTTTTGGATCAACCTGGCCATGTTCCAGGGGCAGGGACGGGAGATAGGTTTTAAACTATTGAAACGTTGATTCAATCCGGAAGCCAGGAAGGCATGTACATTTTACCTTGCCCCACATACGGTCCATCATATGTGTCTTCACCCTAGCGGTTAAAAATGAGAAAGAATCCCTGGTAAAGCAGGAATCCAAGGCATCCCAGGAGAATTGATTTTTCCCATCCGCATCCATAGACGGCTTTAACGCCTATGCTAAACAGGTATACAAACGCAAACAGGTATGCCAGCATCTGAATCCAGAGCAGCGTGCGCCAGATGGTTGGTGCGTTTAATGCCAATTCATAGTCTCTCTGGCTGATAACATGCAAAGCACCGAGGAAGCTGGTGATAAAGTCGTGCAGGCCTGTTGTCCAGGAAGCGAGGCTTAGGCCGAATCCAAAGCTTGCCAGGAGGCTTTCAAAGTTTCCCGTCCCGTTGTCCGTCCTGGCGAAAAGGTGTACCACGGCGGCCGACAATACCCAGCCCAGGAACATAGATGGGGCGCAGAAAAAAACATTGTACCGGTAATACGACTCCAGCGGAATGTCCAGCCAGGGTTTAAATGGTTGCCCACCCCCAAAAATCAGGAATATGTAGACAAATGTGTACAGTATGGCTGTGATCAGCACGGCCATGAATGACATGCGAAGCTTCGCGGGATCTTCGGCGAGTTTCTTAAAGGTTGAACGGGGGGTGGAAAAACATCCCCTATAATATGAACGAAAACTTTTTTCCATCGATAAAAGTCATGGTATTTCAGTTGCTACCATCTGAACCCGCGGATACCAAAACTATCCATTCCTGACGGCCGGATGTATCAATAAAATCAAAAAAACTTCACAGAATATATCAAAAGGCCATGCGCGACAGCCGCACACGGAAAATGGCAGGTTCCAGTTGGGCCGGCTGATCAGTTCGTTTTTGCCAGAACCCATAGGTCGTTATCATACCGGAAATCCGGGTGATTGGGCGTGCCGCCGTACTTGCCACCGGTCATGTATACGTTTCCGTTATGATTAGCCGCGGCGATGCCGCCCCTTGGGAGCCAGGGCGCCTCGCTGCCTTCCCATGTTCTCCCGTCGCGACTGCTCAGGACCTGGCTGGTGAACTGGCCGTTGCGGTTGCAACCCAGCAACCAGATCTTACCGTCGAATACCAGGGCTGCATACCCGAAAATCTGTTCGCCCGGCACGATTTCGGTGCAGACCTGTTGCCAGTTCAAACCGTCTGTTGACTTCCATACATCATTGTCCAGCAGGTAAAGCGTATCGTGCAGATTCACCACCTGGCTGCCGCTCCTTTTTCCAAAGGGAAGATTTTCCTTCTGCTTTGTCCAGGTGACGCCATCCGCCGAATTCCAGATATCGTCATACTGTGTGCTCTTATCTTCTCCGCCGATGATCCAGATTTTGTTGTTGAAGACGAATGGATGGTAAAAAAACCGTGTGGGCAGGTTGCTGTTGGCGCTGATGGTCTGCCAGTTCCGCATATCGGTGGTACGGCAGATCTCCGGCCTGAATGCATAGGTTTCGAT
>JALOMP010000284.1 GCA_025455365.1 Chitinophagaceae bacterium
GGCCGGAGCATGTTGACCGTGTGGTGATGGATCGCATCAAGATTGCCAGGCTGGTCCTGGTGCCGGGAAAATAATCCAGGTTGGGGAGAAGTAACGTCCATACTCCACGGAATGCAAGTAACCTGGGCCTGTCGCGGAAAAGGGATCGCTCCCATACCTGCTTTACAAACCGGCCAGGCTCCCGCCGGCGGAAAAGATCCGTTCGATATTTTTCTCCACCACCGGGTCCGGCACAACGGCCGGCGCGTGATGGGGCTTGATCCGCGCGTCTATGATTACCGGTCCCTTGCAGCCCCAGTGCTTGAATTCCGTAAACGCGGCAACGCCGTGGATATCGTGCGAAGGGTTGCTGCGGGTAAACGTGACCCAGAGGAAATTGCGCAGGTTGGCGGAAGTGAACGACGCATCATCGCACCATACCATCAGCGGGAAAGCCTGGAGATCCTGGAGACGTGATTGTAATTGCCGGTCCAGGGATTCCGCTTCTTTTAAAGCCGCGGCGGTATCGGAAAATGTGCCTGTCTGTATGGCCAACACGCCGGGCATCACCAGCCTCGCATCCTGGATTTCCTTGATTTCCTGCATCCAGGCGGGAACCTCCCTGCCCAGGGTTCTGACCGGATCGCCATAAGCGGCGAACACCACTTTGCTGCCGGTATTCAGGCCTGTGCCGGAATAATCCAGTGTATCGATGGTGGTATGCGTATGGAAATGGATATCCCTTTCCAGAACAATTCTTTCCAGGACAAACTGCAGGTATTCATCTACGTGATGTGTACTGACGCGGTTCTGGTCGTCCGCGGTAATGAACAGGTATTTAGCCAGGCTCAGCTGCCCGGTGCCCAGTACATGGTTGGCGATGGTAAGCAATTCCGCCGGCTGCCTGGTGGGCAGGTAGGGCGTATATCGTTCGCTACCCACGGCCAGCAGCAAGGGGTGTACGCCCGCGGCATCTACGGCATGCACTTCTTTGAGTCCGGGTATTTCCTGGGGAATCGCAGCCCCCGTGATTTCATGGATCAACTGCCCGAAGCTGGTATCCTCCTGCGGGGGACGTCCCACCACGGTGAAAGGCCAGATGGCATTTTTTCGCGCATACACTTTACGGACACGCATCAGCGGGAAATCGTGGCGGAGGCTGTAATAGCCGAGATGGTCGCCAAAGGGCCCTTCCGGCTTGTTTTCATTCGGGTATACGTCGCCGGTAATGACAAAGTCGGCATCCGTGCTGATGCAATAGCCTTCATCGTAGGTATACCTGAACCGCCGGCCACCCAGGACCCCCGCGAACGTCATCTCGCTGATGCCTTCCGGCAGGGGCATGACGGCTGCTACGGAGTGCGCGGGAGGTCCCCCGGTAAAGACGCTTACTTTCAACGGCAGTCCTTTGCGGTTGGCCTTGGTTTGGTGTACGCCGATACCCCGGTGGAGTTGGTAGTGGAGCCCGATTTCCCTGTCCGGCAGGTAATCATTACCGGACAATTGCACGCGGTACATGCCGAGGTTTGCTTTCATGATGCCGGGTTCGTCTATGTCTTCCGTATAGACCTGCGGCAGGGTGACGAATGCGCCGCCGTCCATCGGCCAATGCAGGATTTGCGGTATGTCGCTGATGCGGATTTGCTGGTACATGGACGGCCTTGACGATGGGTCTCGCAGGGGTAATGCCTTCCATGCCGCCAGCGCGGTATCCAGGTGTTTCCAGGGTTTTTTCATCGCCCGCATCGGGTCGTTCTTCAGTTCAATCAGTTGTTGCACGGAGGCGAGTTGTTCCCGGAAAATAAAGCGGCTGCGGGCAAGCGTGCCGAAGATATTTGACGCGGCACGGAATCGGCTCCCCTTCACCCGTTCGAACAAGAGGGCAGGCCCCCCCTGGGCATAAACCCGTTCGTGGATAGCTGCCATTTCAAGAGAAGGATCCACTTCCTCCCGGACCCTCTTCAGGTGGCCGTGTTTTTCAAGGTCCAGTAAACAAGCTTCCAGGGAAGGATAGGCCATACCTTTATTTGTTGCGAATATAGAACAGAATACGGGTCGGAATGTTTTGATAAGACAGCCAAATACTGGATATTCAGCGTATGAAAAGAAGAGACTTTTTACGCAGCGGTTCGCTGGCAGGACTGGTGATGGGCGCCGGTCCGGCGGCGGCATTCGAGGTCCTTGACCCGAAAGCGGCGCATGAATTGGCAGGCAAGGATGGGTTTCCTTTGCTGGAGGCAACGATCGATGAACTTCAGAAAAAAATGTCTTCTGGTTTATTGTCGTCCAGGAAGATCACGGAGCAATACCTTGCCCGGATCAAGGCGATCGATCAGTCGGGCCCCGCCCTCCGCTCCGTGGTTGAAGTGAATCCCGATGCGTTGAAGATTGCCGACGAGATGGACAGGGAGCGGAAGGCCGGCAAAGTACGCGGACCCATGCATGGCATTCCCATCCTGGTTAAAGACAATATTGATACGGGCGATCAGATGATGACCACGGCGGGTTCGATCGCCCTGTTGGGACATAAGGCTTCAAGGGATGCATTCGTGGTGCAGCAGTTGCGCAAGGCTGGCGCCGTGATCATGGGGAAAACCAACCTGAGCGAGTGGGCGAATTTCCGGAGCACCCGGTCCAGCAGCGGATGGAGCAGCCGCGGTGGACGTACCAGCAATCCCTATGTATTGAACCGGAATCCTTCGGGATCGAGTTCGGGTTCGGGGGTATCCGTATCGGCAAACTTATGCGTGGTATCGGTAGGGACAGAAACAGATGGATCCATAACGGCCCCGGCATCCTGCAATGGGGTGGTGGGCATGAAACCGACGGTAGGGCTGGTCAGCCGCTCCGGCATTATACCGATCTCCGCCACGCAGGATACGGCCGGTCCGATGGCGCGCACGGTGCGCGACGCGGCCATCCTGCTGGGCGCCATGACGGGTGTAGATGAGGCGGATCCCGTCACACGCGAAAGCTCCGGCAAGTCGGCGCCTGATTATACCACGTACCTGGTTGGGGCAACGTTGAAGGGTAAACGAATTGGATTGGAAAAGAGACACTTGCAGGGACATGAGGCGGTGGTGGGTCTGTACCAGTCGGCAATCGATCAGATGAAAGCGCAGGGGGCAGAACTGGTGGACATTGAACTCCTGAAACTGACGGCGCCGATTGGCATCAACGAGCGGACTGTCCTTCAATATGAGTTCAAGGATGGGTTGAACCGGTATTTCGCCACACACCAAACAACCGTAAGATCACTGGAACAGTTGATCCGCTTCAACAGGGAGAACGCGGACAAAGCCATGCCTTTTTTCCGGCAGGAAACCCTCGAAGCAAGCGATCAAAAAGGGGGGCTGGACAATGCTGAATACCAGGATGCCCTGAAGCGGACAACAGGAACCCGCAAAATTATGGACGACCTGATGGCTGAGCATAGACTGGATGCCATGATTGGCGTCACGATGGGCATACCCGGTTGTTCAGACCTCGTTAATGGGGATTATGGTACAGGATTCTATTTCGCTTCCCCGGCCGCCATGGCCGGTTATCCGCATGTTACGGTACCCATGGGGTATGTACACGGACTGCCCGTAGGATTGTCCTTTGTGTCCGGAGCATATACAGAGGGCCCCTTGCTGGCCATCGCCCATGCCTATGAACAGGCGTCCCGAAAAAGGATGCCACCGGCGTTCCGAACGGTGCTTTCATAATGCGCAGGCCTGGAAAATGAACAGATTGTCGCTTAACGGGCAGGGTTATTCTGGTGGTGCTGCATCAACCAGCTGGATGATTCGTACAGTGCCTGTGCCTTCCGTTTGATTTGTTCATCCGTATTTGTCTTCCGTGATTCGCCTGTTGTGAAATCCGGGATATAGGCTTCCACATGGTGCGGCGGCGACTGAATAATCAGCAGGCTGTCAGTCAGGTAGCCCAGTCCCTGATAGGTGCTGATAAAAGCCCTGTCATCGCCGCTGGGAACGGCAAACAGGTCGTGTCCATAAAATTCACTCGTATAGTCAAGATGCAGCAGACCCAGTATGGTGGGTGCAATATCAATCTGCGCTGTCAGGCGGTCAATGACCGCCGGCTCCAGGTATTTGGGCGCATAGATCATCATGGGAATATGATATCCATTTATGGGTAGCTGCACTTTACCGGAACTGGACGCGCAGTGA
>JALOMP010000285.1 GCA_025455365.1 Chitinophagaceae bacterium
TCCGGGTGCCAGTCCACTACCCGGTCGCCCATGGCATGCCAGGTAAGCCGGTTAGGCAGACCGCCGTTCACCGGCATCGTGTATACATCTGCGTTACCCCGGTAGGTGGCGGTAAAGGCGATCGTTTTACCATCGGGGGAAAAACGGGGAAAGGCCTCCTCGCCGGTGGAGGAGGTCAGCCGGATGGCCGTACCGCCTGCCTTGGGCGCGATCCATACATCGCCCCCGTATACAAAACTGATCTGGGTGGCGGACACGTCCGGGTAGCGGAAAAGGCGGGCGTCTACCTGGGCGGACAAGTCCTGACTGGCAAAAAAGGCAATCGTTAAAAGAAGACTGGAGCGCATGGACATATAATTTTTGGAATGTTCCCTAATATAGCGGGATTATCGGAACCCGCTGCCGGATTTGGATGAATGGAAATTCTGTTCTCCTGCGGGTCAATGACCTGTGGGGAAAACATCGCGGAATGTCCCTTAAGAAAGCAGCGACTGCAGCACCTTCCATACCGTCTCCATCACGATCTTATGCCCCTCTGGCGTGGGGTGGATGCCATCCGGGAGATTAAGTTTGGGCTCGCCACCCACCCCTTCCAGCAGGAAGGGAATGAGTTCCGTCTTGTTCTTCGCTGCCAGTGCAGGATATATTTCCTGGAAGGCTTTGCCGTAGTCCGGACCCATATTCGGTGGTACCAGCATCCCTGCAAGGATGATTTTTACCTGCGGGTTGCTGGCCCGGACTTTATCAATGATCGTCTGCAGGTTGGACCTGGTTTCGTCGATCGGTATGCCCCGCAAACCGTCGTTGCCGCCAAGCTCCAGGATAAAAATATCCACGGGAATATCCACGGGCTGTTTCAGGATCCAGTCGATCCGACCCTCCCCACCCGCCGTGGTTTCCCCGCTGACGCCTGCATTCACCACCTGCCAGGGGAGGCCCAGGGAATCGATCCGGGCCTGCACCAGGCCGGCAAATGCCTGTTTGGGATCGTCCAGTCCATAGCCTGCCGTGAGGCTGTTGCCAAAAAACAGGATGGTCTTCCGGGTTTTGGCGGCATTTGCGGCTGCGTCCGTCTGCTGTCCCTTGTCAACCGCTTTGTCAACGGGTTGGTTGTTTCCGCATCCCATGCAAACCAATACATATATGAGGACGGGAACAATGCGCGCGTTAAACCGCATAGGCGATAATTATGTTAGTGGTAGCAAATTTGGATCATTTATCCGGTATTTTTATAACCCATCGCCACAGGCATGGACACAAACCGAACTATGGATATCATCCTCAATGTACAGGAAGTAGGGAAAACCTACGACAGTGCCGGGCATACGCTCACGGTGCTGGACCATGTGAGCTTTGCCGTGGAAGCGGGCTCCACCATTTCGATCGTGGGCCCTTCGGGCAGTGGTAAGACCACCCTGCTGGGGCTCTGTGCCGGCCTCGACCGCGCCAGTACCGGCTCTGTGGAACTGAACCACATCAAGCTGGAAACCCTCGATGAAGACGCCAGGGCCCGGGTGCGCAACGAGTACGTGGGCTTCATCTTCCAGAATTTCCAGCTCCTGCCCACGCTCACCGCGTTGGAAAATGTGATGGTGCCGCTGGAACTGCGGGGCGAAAAAAATATCAGGAGCCGGGCGATGGAATTGCTGGATAAAGTAGGATTGCTTTCCAGGAGCCATCATTACCCGGTACAGCTGAGCGGCGGGGAGCAGCAACGGGTTTCCCTGGCCAGGGCTTTTTCCAATCGCCCCAGGATCCTGTTTGCGGATGAGCCCACGGGAAACCTCGATGCGGAAAACAGCGAACGGATCGAAGAACTGCTCTTCGCCCTGAACCGCGAAGCCGGAACGACCCTGGTAGTGGTCACCCATAACCTGGAGCTCGCCAATAAAACAGGCCGAATCATCTTATTGAAAGGCGGCAAACTCATTTCCGATCTGCCCACTTCCAAGATCGAACTTCCAACTTCGTAAACCATTCGATGAGTCAAATACCCAAACAAAGCCTTTCCTGGTCATGGATCACCCGTATGGCCTGGCGCGACAGCCGGAAAAACCGCAGCCGGCTGCTGCTTTTCATATCGTCCATCATCCTGGGCATCGCCGCGCTGGTATCCATTTTTTCTTTGGGCGAAACCCTGCGTCGGGAGATCGACCTGCAGGCGGCTTCGCTGATCGGCGCAGACCTGGTACTCACCACCAACCGCGCACCGGCACCCATGGTGGAGAAACTGGTGGACTCCCTGGGCGGCCGACGCTCCAACCAGAAGAGTTTTACCTCCATGGCGCTCTTCCCCAGGAACGGCGGTACCAGGCTGGTACAGGTCCGTGCACTCGACGGGGAATTTCCCTACTACGGGAAACTGGAATCCACCCCTGACAATGCGGGTATGCTTTTCCGTAAGAAGCACGCGGCGCTGGTGGACAAGTCCCTGATGCTGCAGTTCAACCTGAAAGCCGGTGATACGGTGAAACTGGGTACCCTGTTTTTCCCCATCGAAGGCAGCCTGGTGAGCGCACCGGGGCAAACCGGGCTTTCCTCCGCGGTGGCACCGGTCATCTACATTCCGCTCGAAGACCTGCCCGCAACCGGGCTGGAGCAAAAAGGCAGCCGCATCACCTTTGCATGGTTCTATAAGTTCGACGACAAACGGGATATGGCCAAACTCAGCCAGTACCTGGAGGACCGTCTCGACCGGGAAAATATGGACATCAACACGGTGGAATCGCAGAAAGAAAGTTCCGCGCGATCCTTCCGCGATGTCACCCGCTTCCTGTCGCTGGTGGGATTCATCGCCCTGTTACTGGGATGCATCGGCGTGGCCAGCGCGATCCATATCTATGTACGCGAAAAAATCCAGGCCATCGCCATCCTGCGCTGCCTGGGCGCCTCCGCAAGGCAGGCTTTCCTGATCTATCTCCTACAGATTCTTGTCATTGGCCTGCTGGGTTCGCTGATCGGCGCCTTGCTCGGGACCATCATCCAGCAGTTCCTGCCCATCCTGCTCAAAGACCTCCTGCCGGTGGAAGTGCACGCGGAAATCTCGTGGAAAGCCGTTCTCCAGGGCATCGGGATGGGCCTGGTCATATCACTGCTCTTTGCATTGGTACCCCTGCTGTCGATCCGCAAGATTTCCCCGCTCAATACCCTGCGCACCGCGGAAGATGTTAAAGCCGGTCGGGACCCGTTGACCTGGCTGGTGTACGCGGGTATCCTCGGTTTCATCTACCTGTTTACCGGCATGCAGTTGGGCGACTGGCAGGCGTCCATCTGGTTTACCCTCGGCGTGATCCTGGCGTTCCTGCTGCTCTCCGCCCTCGCGCGCCTGCTGATGTGGGCCGTCCGGAAATTCTTCCCCGAGAACTGGGCCTATGTATGGAGGCAGGGCTTGTCGAACCTCTATCGCCCGCATAACCAGACCGCCATCCTTATCCTCTCGATCGGGCTGGGTACTGCCCTGATCTGCACCGTCATCTTCATCCAGAAAATCCTGCTCGACCGGGTAACCATGTCGGCTTCCAACAACCAGTCCAACATGGTCCTGTTCGATATCCAGGCAGGACAACGGCAAGGCGTACTCGAACTGGCCCAACGCGAGGGCCTGCCCGCCATGGGCACGGTGCCCATCGTCAATATGCGACTCGAATCCGTGAACCGCATCACAGCCGAAACCCTGAAGAACGACACCACCATCGACATGGGTTCCTGGATCTTCAGCCGGGAATACCGGGTAACGTTCCGCGACAGCCTCATCAATTCCGAAAAACTGAAGGCCGGCGAGTGGCAAGGTAGCTACGACGCCAAATCAGGCCCCATCTATGTTTCCGTGGAAGAGCGCATGGCCACCAGGAACAGCATCAAGATCGGCGATACCATGACCTGGAACGTGCAGGGGGCGATGATCCCCACCATCGTGGGCTCCTACCGCGAAGTGGACTGGAACCGGATCCAGACGAATTTCCTGGTGGTATTTCCCAAAGGTGTGCTGGAAGATGCACCGCAGTTCCATGTACTCATGACGCGGGTGCCCGACGTGGCCACGTCCGCGCGATTCCAGCAGGAGGTGGTGAAGGCATTTCCAAACGTGTCCATCATCGACCTGAACCTCGTGCTGAGCATCCTGGATGATATCCTCGGGAAAATCGGGTTCGTCATCCGCTTCATGGCCCTGTTCTGCCTCACCACCGGCCTGGTGGTATTGATTGCTTCCGTGCTGATCAGCAAGTACCAGCGCATGCGCGAGAGCGTGCTGCTACGAACCCTGGGAGCGAGTCGCCGCCAGATCTTTTCCATTACCGCGCTGGAGTACGTTTTCCTCGGCACCCTCGCCGCATTTGCCGGTATCGTACTCTCCCTGCTCGGCAGCTGGGCCCTGGCATACTATGTGTTTGAAACCCCGTTCCGACCGGCCATGCTATCCATCCTTTTGGTTTTCATGTCGGTCGTGGGGCTCACCGTGTTGATTGGGATTGCGAACAGCCGGTTCATCGTCAATAAGGCGCCGCTGGAGGTGTTGAGGGAGGAAGGGTAAGGGCATCCATGGCACGCTTTGCGTCTTCTACCGATACGAAGATATGATCGTGATGAAAGGCGGCCACCACATTACAACTGATCCCCTGATCGGCCAATACCTGGGAGAATGCCGCAGTCAACCCCACGGCATCCAGTGCGGAATGCAGCGTCAGCGTGATCCAGGACGCTTTGTAGGTATAGGATAAGCCCAGCTTGTCCGCATCTTCCTGGGGTAGAACCAGCGTATATCCCTCCGCTTCCCGAAAAAGCATCACCATCCCGGGTATCACCTCCCGGGGCGGTTCAGCAGTGGTGCAAAACACATAGGTACCCGCATGTAGCTGGGGCTTGAGAGAGGCAAGAATAATATGCAGGTCAGGGCT
>JALOMP010000286.1 GCA_025455365.1 Chitinophagaceae bacterium
ATAACGCGGAGGACCTGGCCGACTGGGACCGGAAAGCCCGCGAACTGTCCGGGCTGGACGATATCGAATACTGCGTGGAACCAAAGTTCGACGGTGCAAGCATTTCCCTGGTATACGAGAACGACCTGTTTGTGCGCGGCGCAACCCGGGGCGATGGGGTGGAGGGCGAGGAGATCACCACCAATCTAAAACAAATCAGGTCCCTGCCCCTGTCGGCGGAATTTTCCCGCTTCGGTATTCAACAGATCGAAATCCGCGGCGAAGTGTTGATGAACAAGCGGCACTTTAAGCAGTACAACGAACAATTGGCGGAACAGAACCTGCCCCCGCTGGCGAACCCGCGCAATGCGGCCTCAGGCACCCTCCGGATCAAGGATCCCGCGGAAGTGGGCAGGCGCAACCTGGAGGCCTTCCTGTATCATGTGAGCTATACGGCCCTGGCTGCAAACAAACATGAACCTGAAGCCCTAAAAACCCATGCGGGATCCCTGCAAATGCTATGGGACCTTGGCTTCCGAAGCCCTGTTCACGAAAAAAAAGTGTTTACGGGCATCGCGGCGGTCATTGCTTACTGCCAGTCGTTCGAGGAACAACGGGACGAACTCCCCTACGAGATCGATGGCATGGTGATCAAAGTGAACAGCCTGCCATTGCAGGATAGGCTGGGGATGACAACGCACCACCCGCGCTGGGCCATCGCCTACAAATTCAAGGCCAGGCAGGGTACCAGCATACTCCGCCAGGTGGAATTCCAGGTAGGGCGTACCGGTAGCATCACCCCGGTGGCAAAAATTGACCCGGTTCCCATCGGCGGTGTCACGGTCAGTTCCATTTCCCTGCACAACGAAGATTTCATCCGTGAAAAAGATATCCGCATCGGCGACCATGTGCTGGTGGAAAGGGCCGGCGATGTCATCCCGTATATCGTCAAATCCCTGGCCGACCTGCGCAAGGGTCATGAACACAAAATCCATTTCCCTACCCACTGCCCCGTTTGCGGGGATGCGCTTTATAAGCCGGAAGATGAAGCCGTGTGGCGATGCACCAATATGAGTTGCAAGGCGCAGGTACTGGAAAGGATCATTCATTTCACCAGCAAGGATTCCATGGACATCCGGGGTCTGGGCGAAGCCAATATCCGGAAATTCTACGAGCTGGGATGGTTGCGGGATGTCCCATCGATTTACACCCTTCCATATGATGAGATCCGGAAACTGGATGGATACGGCGAAAAATCCGTGACCAACCTTGCCGAAGCCATTGAAAAATCCAAGGACCAGCCCCTGCACCGGCTCATTACGGCATTGGGTATCCGATATGTGGGTGAAACCACCGCCAAGGCCCTGGCAAGGCATACAGACCACCTGATGAAGCTGGCTCAATATTCCCGCGAACAACTGCAGGACATCCAGGACGTAGGCGTGAAAGTGGCGGAAAGCATTTACCAGTTTTTCCGCAACAAAGACAACCTGCACATGCTCGAAAAACTGGAAACACTGGGGCTTACCCTTAAAAGCAAGGAAGAAGCGCCTTCCAGTGGCAACCTGGCCGGCAAAAGCTTCCTGTTTACGGGTACGCTGCAGCGGATGAAACGCTCGGAGGCCGAAACCTGGGTGGAACAGAATGGCGGTAGCATCCTTTCAGGCGTCAGCAGTAAACTGGATTACCTGGTAGTAGGTGAGGATGCCGGTTCCAAACTGGAAAAAGCCAGGAAAATTCCAGGCATCAGAATCCTGGATGAGGAAGAATTCCTCAGGATGTCCGGTTATAGGACACTGTGACCTCCTCCCGGTTCAGAACGGACCAGTATTGAAGGGCTTTCCAAAAGAAAAAATAATTGATGGGGCAATGCATATTTAGTAAATTAGGTATCTAAAATCACTTGTATGATTAAGAAAATTGCCGGCGAGGTGTGGAAACCCTTGCAGTTTCCGGGTTGGAAAGAACTCAGAAAAAAATACGCTGTGTCGAGTCACGGCCGCGTGGCAAGTTATACAGATGATGTAACCGAAGACGGTAAATTGTTGAACGGATCCCTGACAACAGGATACCGCAGCCTCAACCTGCACAGGCCAAACAGCAAAGGCACCATTTACATCCATCGTGAAGTAGCCAAATTGTTCCAGAAAAAATCATCGCCCAAACACAAGTATGTGGTGCACGTCAACCACAACAAACTGGACAACCGCGCATCCAACCTTAAATGGGCAACCCAGGAAGACGTGGCCAAACACCAGCAGAAATCGCCTGCGAAAATCGCGTACAAAGCCGTACAGGCTTCCCGCACACAGGGATTGAAACTGAATGCCGGCCAGGTGAAATCAATTAAGAAAATCCTGGGAGATCCAAAACGTAAACATACCTACCGCCAGCTGGCTGAAAAATTCGGCGTTAGTGAAATGACCCTTTACCGGATCAAGAGCGGGGAGAACTGGGGAAGGATCTGATGCTGCAGACGTCAACATTGCAGTTCCTCCGGGGACTGAAGAAAAACAACGACAAATCCTGGTTCGATAAAAACCGCACGGCGTACGAATCAGCGAAGAAGGATTATGAAACCTTCATCCAGGGAGTCATTGATGAACTGGGTAAGAAGGATGCACATATCGCCGGCCTGAGGGCGAAGGATTGCATGTTTCGCATCAACCGGGACATCCGCTTTTCCAAAAACAAATCCCCGTACAAAACAAATTTCGGCGCTTCGGTGAAGCGTGGCGGCAGGAAATCCAGGTATGCCGGGTACTATCTGCACGTGGAACCAGGCGAATCCTTTGTCGGCGGCGGGATATGGATGCCCATGCCTGCCGAGCTCGCCGGTGTCAGGCAGGAAATCGACTACAACCTGGACGAGTTCCAGAAAATCCTCAGAAGCGCCTCTTTCAAAAAGTACTACAACGGATTATATACCGATCAGGAGATCAGCCTGTCCCGTGTGCCCAAGGGTTATGAAACGACAAACCCTGCGGCTGAATTCCTGAAACTGAAAAGTTTCTTCAGCATGACTCCATCGGATGATAAAGCCCTGGTCTCCAAAGACCTGGTCAAAACTACCGTGCATAAACTGCTTGCCATAAAACCACTGGTTGATTTTCTGAACCAGGCCGTCGGGGAATAGGCTTGCCGGTCACCCACCTGCACCGTATCTTTAATCCATGCGTTTACGGATCACCATTTTCGTTTTTCTGACAACCCTTGCGTACGCCTGCAGTAAAGAATCAAAACAGGCACCGGCAACGCCATCGAACCCGGTGACCAATCCACCCGCCCAGACCTGGAGCTTTGAGCCCGCACCCATATGGAAGGATGAATTTGATACCAACGGGAAACCCGATGCAACCAAATGGGGCTATGATGTGGGAGGTAACGGCTGGGGCAACCAGGAACTGCAATACTATTCCAATGGAGATAATGTAGCCATTGAAAATGGCCTGTTGAAAATCGAAGCCAGGCGGGAAACTGTCGGCAGCAACCAATATACGTCCACGCGGCTGGTGACCCGAAATAAAGCAGACTGGCTCTATGGCCGGTTTGAGATCAGGGCGAAACTACCCCGGGGCCGGGGTACCTGGCCGGCTATCTGGATGCTGCCAACCGAAAATACATACGGCACCTGGCCCAGAAGCGGTGAAATGGATATCATGGAACATGTGGGATACGACCTGAACCGCGTACACTTCACCATCCACACCGAAGCTTTCAATCACAGTATCGGAACGCAGAAAGGGGGCAATAAATTCATTTCCACCGCCACGGACAGTTTTCATGTGTACCGCATGGACTGGACTCCTTACGGACTTCGCGGTTATTTTGATGACGAAAAAGTCTTCGAGTTCATGAACCAGGGATCCGGTTACCGGGCCTGGCCTTTTGATAAAAAATTCCACCTCATCTTCAATATCGCCGTTGGCGGCTCATGTGGAGGCGCACAGGGTGTTGACCCCGCCGCCTTCCCCGTTAACCTTGAAGTGGATTATGTAAGGGTGTATAAGTTTGTGCAATAGTTCATGGTTCGTGGTTCATGGTTCATGGAATCATTACGGAGGTTGGCCTACCCTATTTTATAAGAAATCCACGCGCCACTCAAACGATGAACCATGAACCATGAACTATGAACCATGAACTATCAACTAAACCTACAACA
>JALOMP010000287.1 GCA_025455365.1 Chitinophagaceae bacterium
TGCGTTCTATGAGTTCAGTTCTATTCATGGTTCATAGTTCGTGGTTCATGGTTCGTGGTTCATGGTTCATGGAATGTCGGTTGACGGTTGACAGTTGACAGTAAAGGCCGACCATGAACTACGAACCATGAACCATGAACCATGATCTGTCAACCGTCAACCGTGAACTGTGAACTATTTCATAATTCTCCCTATCTCTTCCACAATCTCCTCCCCGCTGGCTTTTGCCTTTAGCGCATCATCCAGCAGGACTACCGGCGCGAGTCCGCAAGCGCCTACACAACGGGCCACCTGGACCCCAAGTTTCCCGTCGGCCGTCACCTGGCCGGCGGAGATCCCAAACGCATTTTCCACAGCCTGTAAAACCTGCTTCGCGCCC
Source organism: Chitinophagaceae bacterium (assembly GCA_025455365.1). Lineage (GTDB taxonomy): Bacteria > Bacteroidota > Bacteroidia > Chitinophagales > Chitinophagaceae > Pollutibacter. Next base: position 380 of record JALOMP010000287.1, read on the forward strand.
TTGACATAGCAGGCAGTCCCGGTGCATACGAGGCAGGTGTGCTCGCCTTTCGACTTCAGCGAAAAAAAATGGTAGAAACTAACGGTAGCGTATACCCTGGATGGCGGCAGGTTGAGTGCGCGACTGATATGCACCAGCACCTTAAGGGGCAGGTACCCATACGCATTTTGGGCAGTATGCAATATTTCAATGAGTGCTTCCGGCCTGGCGCCTTCCTTCTTGATCTTGGCAGCCAGCAGCTTGGTGCGCGGATCGCTGGCGGGCAGTGTGGTGTTTGCTATGGTGCCATCAGTTCTCATACCTGGCGATTCCAAAGCTATCGTTCCGCAGGCTTTTTAAACATGATCTACATCATCGCATTCCTTAATCCTGGATAGGGATTGGACGGGCTCATTCAAACGGTAAACGCCGGCGTTCTCAGGGCTTGCGATCGAGTGCGTCAATCCTGGCCCGGTGCATACCCGGAAGGAGCAGGAAACGGATAGGCCTGTCCAGCCCGGCCTTCCTGCAAAAACGGTAAACCGGTACGGCCGGATGAAGCCATCGTGTAGGGGAAAAATTCATGAGGTGTTGAACCCTTGTGGGCACTACCAGTTTCTGCGCTTCGATGAGGATCCTGTAGCGGTAATTTCCCAAATGCTTTCGGTATTGCAGGAACAGGTCGTCCGTATACCGACTGCGCACCAGGTCCTGGTCGAGGTGCACCTGCCGGTCTTGAAGCCAGTCGGCAAAGCGGCGGGGAAGCTTTTGCAGGTTCATCCGCATGCCCATCCGGTAAAAAACATCATACACATCTTCCTTTTCCCGGTCCGACAATTTGCGGTCCAGCAATTCGAAGGAAACGATGGAATAGTGAATCAGCATGTATAGTACATCCCGGTAGGCTTCCGGCGGGATGACAGACCCCCGGCTGGTTTCCACGGCCTGGTGTATGGCACTGATCTGGTCGATCGCCTGGTGTGCGTCATCTTCGGTGGCGAATACGATACGCCTCGCGTAATCAACCGTGGAGAAAAGCCTGCCAATGGGATCAGCGGGTAACCGGCCGGTGAAGTATAGCCAGTCGACCGATTTGTTCAGGGCGAATTCCGCCGCGGATCCTGCGAAGATGAACAGGATCGTATCGGAAGATCCCCAGATTTTCCGCACGATAGATTTCTTCGGTACAAAATCAGGCTGGGCCATATGATTCAAAACTACAGGAAAATGCCGGCCAGCAGGAATCCCATGCCTACGGCTACAACGGTACTAACCATACCCGGAAGCATGAAACTATGGTCAACGACGTACTTACCGATTTTCGTGGAACCCGTCCGGTCAATATTGACTGCCGCGAGGATGGTAGGGTAGCCTGGCAGCACGAAAAAACTGCTCACCGCCGGGAACATGGCGATGAGTGAAGGCGCCGTGAGTCCCAGGGTCAGACCCAGCGGCATCATGGCCTTGGTGGTGGCTCCCTGGCTGAACATCAGGATCCCCATGATAAAAATGGCAATGGTGAACACCCATGGAAATTTCTCCGTGATGGCACCCAACCCATCCCGGATGGCCACTTCATTGGCGGCCATGAAAGTGGCGCTCATCCACACCACGCCATACACGGAAATCAGTGCCGTAGCCATGGACAGGAACAGGCTTTGTTTAATGATCAGGTCCGGTTTTGCCTTGGTGAACAAGGCCATCAGGGCCGCGGCAGACAAGGACACAACGGAGATGATGGTAACCATCTTCAGGGATCCGTCCGCATTTACCATCGCGTTGGCATCACCGCCAACCATATTGGGCACCAGGTGCGGAAAAGAACCGCCCAGGACGATCATCACGATCGCCAGTCCGAAGATGGCCACCGAAAGTTTCGCATCCCGGGACACTTCCTTTTGGGCGCCGGTTTCTTCTGATTTGAGGTATTCCACGAACGCGGGGTCTTTCAGTTTCTCCTGGTACAATGGATCGTCTTTCAAATCCTTGCCCTTATTGTACATCACCAGGGCGGCGGCCATCGACCCGATGAAGCAGGCCGGGATGCTCACCAGCATGATATCCAGTGGGGCATCGGCATACCCGAGTACAGTAGCGAGCGCCGCGGTGCAGGCCGCCATGGGACTTCCTGTCAGGGCCATATGCGAGGCGATCACCGTGGCGGTCAGGGGCCTTTCAGGACGTATGCCTTTCTTGGCGGACAAATCACTGATCACCGGGAGCAGGGAATACACTACATGTGAGGTGCCTGAAAAGAGGCAGAGGACGAAAGCAGTCACCGGTGCAATCAGGGTGATGTTTTTCGGATTCTTGCGGATGATCTTTTCGGCGATCTGCACCAGGTAGTCCAGCCCGCCCGCTGCCTGCAAGGCCGCAGAGGCGGTGACGATGCTGAGGATGATCAGCATGATATCGCCGGGAGGACCTACAGGGCGCATCCGGAAAAACTGTACGTAGATGAGCATGCCCAGGACCCCCATCAACCCGAGGCCTATGCCTTTAAGCCTCGAGCCGATGACGATCATGATGAGCAATACAGCGAACTGGACCCAAATCATAACTTGTGGTTTAATACGTAAAGAAGTACTGCTGGAGCTGCTTCTTATCCCTGGTCTTGGTGAGGCCTAGCATCAGCAGGATGCGTGCCTTCTGCGGGGTAAGGTCGTCCGATACGATGGTACCCAGTTCCGCGTCATTGATCTCGTCTTCCAGCACCACGCGACCGGAGGGTGCGCGGCTGGCTCGGCATACGATCACACCCGCCGCCACGGCACGCTTCACCGCATCCATGTACGCCTTGTTGAAGTTACCATTACCCACGCCGGCGATGACGATGCCATCCACTTTTTTGCTCACGAGCATGTCTATCTGGTCAGATGGGGCATCCGCGTACATGTACACGATATCCACGCGGGGAAGTTTGGTATCAACTTTAACGGAAAAAGGAGTCTTGACATTCACTTCGCGCATGGAAGCCTGGTAGAACTCCACCTTGCCGTCATATACCTGGCCGATAGGACCGGTATTGGGCGAAAAGAAAGCATTGACTTTTGTCGTGCTCATTTTCATCACGTCCCGCCCATCAAATATGCCTTCGTTAAAACTGACAATCACGCCCTTTCCCTTTGCCTTTGGACTGGCGGCAATGGTGATGGCATCGTAGAGGTTCTTGGGACCGTCCGCGCTGATGGCGGTGGCCGGCCTCATGGAACCCGTGAGCACCACGGGCTTGTCTGAAGAAACCAGCAGGTCCAGGAAATACGCGGTTTCCTCCTGCGTATCCGTACCATGTGTGATCACGATGCCATCCGCTTCATTCTTGTCGAAAATTTCATTGGCACGCACGGCCAGTTTTTTCCAGATCTCGATGGTCATGTCCTGGCTGCCGATGGATGAAATCTGTTCGCCGCTGATGTCCGCTACTTTCTTCACGGAGGGTATCGCCCCAACAAGGTCGTCAATGGGAATTTTTCCCGCCTCATACCCTGCCCTGTCCGCCGCCTTGCCGGCACCGGCGATGGTTCCGCCTGTTGCCAGGATGATGATTCGAGGTTTCTGCTGCGCGTAGGCGAACACCGCCAGCAAAACCGTGCACATTAAAAGGATTGTCTTTTTCATAACTGGGAGATTATTCATTGATGAATTTGGGGTTTATAAGATTGTCCAGGGAATATATTTCATCCCATTTTTCCTGCGTGATGAGTTTTTTCTCCACGACGGCCAGTTGGTGGATCGATTTGCCACTGGTCAGCGCTTCCCTGGCCATTCCGGCGG
>JALOMP010000288.1 GCA_025455365.1 Chitinophagaceae bacterium
GATGCTGACTTCCTGGGGGATGCCCGTTGGAATTTGATTACCCCTGACGTCTAGCAACGGTTTCACCGAGTCCCCTGTATGCGGGTTTATGGTATACCCCGAATCGGTATTCAATGCTACGGACAGGGGCTTCAGTATAAGGTTGGAGGATGCGTTTTCTTCCGATTGCCGTTTATTATCGCACCCGAATCCAGATATGAACAACAATATGATGGCAACTGACACCGAAGGCAAACGAAGAGCGACGCTTATGAAGCGTTTTCCCTTTATCGGAAATGCCATATTTTGTTGCGTTCAAGGTTAGGAGATCGCGGAAATGGGTAACCGGACTGCAAAGGGTTGGATGGTCATCATCTTATTTTCCGGGAAGGACTCTAAGAAAGATATGGTTTTTTATCTGATATGCCATACTGGTTGAGGCCCACCCAAATCTTAAATAGAATTTGTACATTGGGTATTCCTTTATATGATGCTCGAACCCATCCTGCTGTTTGTACTCGCCCGCTGGTTCTGGCTGACCCTCCGAAAAAAGGGGGAGCGGCCGGAATGGCAACGCTACCTGCATTATGCGATGTGGGGGATCGGCATCCTGTTCATAGTGGAGAAAGGGTTTGATGCGGAAGAAGTTACCCGGTGGATCTGGTATGCCCTGATCCTCTTCGCCATCTTCATGGTGTATACCCGCGAGGAGTTCCGGGAGATCCGGAATTTCATGTACGCGTTTCTCCCCCTGATGCTGCTCAATATCGTGGTGAGTATTTTTGAGGCGATCAATACGTCCTGGAGCCGGAAGATCGCAAGCGGGCTGGAATACGCAGAAGCATTTGCGGTTCTCTGGATGATCGCGATGCTGATCATCGCCAACAAGCAGCGGAAGGCCCTGGTCAAAACGAAGAAGCAACTGGAAATGGAAGAAGCGGAGCGGCGCATCGTGGAAGCGCGCAAAGCGGAATTGGAGAAACTCGTCACGGAACGCACGGCCGAGATTACCCGGCAGAAAGAGGAGCTGGAAGCGGCCCTGCACAACCTGAAGGACACGCAAGACCAGCTGGTGCATTCTGAGAAAATGGCTTCCCTGGGTGAACTGACCGCCGGCATCGCCCATGAGATCCAGAACCCGCTGAACTTCGTGAACAATTTTTCAGAAGTGAACGTAGAGCTGGCCCATGAACTCAATGAGGTACTCCGCTCCGTGGAAATCCCCGAAAAAACGAAACTGGAACTGCAGGCCATCACCGCCGATATCGCCCAAAACCATGAAAAAATCCTGTACCACGGCAAGCGGGCGGATACGATTGTAAAGAGCATGCTGCAGCATTCCCGCAGCAATACGGGCGAGAAAGAGGAAACCGACGTGAACCTGCTGGCGGATGAATATGTGCGGCTCAGCTATCATGGACTAAGAGCCAAGGACAAGACGTTCAACGCCAGTTTCGACCTGGACCTGGACCCGTCGGTAGGAAAGATCATGGCCGTTCCGCAGGACCTTGGCCGGGTGATCCTGAACCTGGTGAACAATGCTTTTTACGCCGTCAATGAGCGGCGTAAAACGGCCGGTCCGGAATATAAGCCAACGGTGAAACTGGTTACCCGAAAGAAGGGCGGCATGATCCATATTTCCGTGGAGGACAACGGGGCCGGCATTTCGGAAGATGCCAGCGAAAAGATATTCCAGCCCTTTTTCACCACCAAGCCCACCGGGAAGGGCACGGGCCTTGGCCTGTCCCTGAGTTTTGACATCATCACCCGGGGGCATGGCGGAAAGATTGATTTCAGTTCAAAGGAAGGAGAAGGAACAAAGTTTGATATCCGGATTCCCATAACGCATCATTCATAACCTTTCAAATATAACGTATGAAAATACTGGTGGTTGACGATGAGCAGGATGTGCAGGCCCTGTTCCTGCAAAAATTTCGCCGGGAGATCCGGGACCAGAAAGTGGAATTCGCTTTCGCTTTCAACGGCGTGGAAGCCCTGGCCTACCTGGGCACGCACCACCATGAAACCGTCCTCATCCTTTCGGATATCAACATGCCGGGTATGAGCGGCCTGGAATTGCTGAAAGAAATCAAACAACACCCGATACCACCGCCGCCACCGGTAGTGATGATGATAACAGCCTATGGCGATGAAGAGAATTTCAGCCAGGCGATGAAACTGGGCGCGGATGATTTCCTGACGAAGCCACTGGACTTTACCCAACTCAAGGAAAAACTTAAATTAGCGTGATGATAAAGATTTTAGTGGCGGATGATGAAGCGGATCTCGAACTGCTCATCAAACAGAAGTTCCGGAAGCAAATCCGTGAACAGCTGTATGAGTTCGTGTTTGCCCCCAACGGCGTCCAGGCACTGAAAATGGTGGAGGACCAGGCGGACATCGAACTCGTGCTGAGCGATATCAACATGCCTGAAATGGATGGCCTCACGCTGCTGACCAGGCTCTCCGAAACGAAGCCCCTGCTGAAGACCGTGATCATCTCCGCCTATGGCGATATGGAGAATATCCGCACCGCCATGAACCGCGGCGCCTTTGATTTTCTCACCAAACCCATTGACTTCACGGACCTCGACCTGACCCTGGATAAGACCCTGAAGCATCTCCGGCAGATCAAGGAAACCATCCGCGCGATCCGGGAGAATAATATCCTGCGTATGTACGTGGACGAGAACGTACTGAATTTCATGAGCAGCCGGGAGGCGGAAGCATCGCTCACGGCCAACGAAACGATCGAAGCCACGGTGGTCTTCATCGACATCTGCAGTTTCACTTCCATCAGCGAACACGCAAAACCCGATATCGTAGTCACCCTGCTGAACAAGTATTTTGACGTGATGGTCAAGCAGGTGATTAACCAAAAGGGACACGTGGATAAATTCATCGGCGATGCCATCATGGCCGTGTTCCGGGGCGATTTCCACCTGGACCGCGCCATGGAAGCCTGCCTGGCCATCCGCAGCGAAATCGACAAACTGCCCCGCGAGGCCGAAGCGGATAATTTCGCGCCGCATGTATCCATCGGCCTGAACAGCGGCGAAATGATCTCCGGGAATATCGGCTCGGCGAGCCTGAAGCGGTTAGACTATACCGTTATCGGCGACACGGTCAATACGGCGCAAAGGCTCCAGAGCGCCGCGAAACCCGGCCAGGTGATTATCGGCGAAAATACCTATGAGAAGGTCAAGGAATCCTTCAAATGCAATTTCGTGGGCGAAGTCATGCTAAAGAACAAGCAGTCGCCCGCGAAAATTTACGAAGTACTCGATTAGCCTAAGAACTTGAACAGCACGGAGGTCAGCGCGTAGACCAGGGTTACGGCAAAAATACCCTTGGCCGTCTGGTCTTTTTTCGAGTTGATATAATAGGTAAAAACCACAATATTCAACAGCAGGATGGGAATGGTAATGGCCGTCACCAGCTGTTTGTTTGTCTGGAGCGCATGCATGAAATCGCTCAATGTGTATTGCCCGAATTTCCAGAAATAATATCCGAAGAAACTGATCAGCGGGGCGAGGAGCCCGATCAGGATGCCCAGTTTCAGGTTGTCTTTTTGTAACATCAGGTGTTCAGTTTTGTCTCGAGTTTGGATTTTATCTGGTAATTCGTCAGGTCGAATTGAACGGGAACCACGCTCACAAAATTGTGCTCCAGGGCCCATACGTCGGTATCTTTTCCCTTGTCGAAATTGACGAACTCGCCGGTGAGCCAGAAATACCTGCGACCGGCCGGGTCTTTCCGCTCATCGAAATCCTCATCGTATTTCGCATAGGACTGCCGGCAGACCTTGATCCCCTGGATCAGGCTCTCGTCCACGGCGGGTATGTTCACGTTCAGGCAAAGGTGCTTGTCTGAGCGGGTACTCAGAATTTTTTCCACGATCATCCGGGCGTATTTCTTCGCCCCGGTAAAATCGGCTTCCATGCTGTAATTGAGCAGGGAGAAGCCGATGGACGGGATATTCTCGATCGAGGCTTCGATGGCGGCACTCATGGTGCCGGAATAAATCACGTTGATGGAATGGTTGGCGCCATGGTTGATCCCGCTCAGGCAAAGATCCGGCTTGCGGTGCAGGACTTTGTCCACCGCCAGTTTCACGCAATCCACCGGCGTACCGCTGCAGCTC
>JALOMP010000289.1 GCA_025455365.1 Chitinophagaceae bacterium
GTGAGTATTGAAGCGGGCAGCTTCATTTTCAACTTGATTTTTACGTTCCTTTTTATTGCGAAAGGAGATCGGGAATTCAGGACCGAAGTGGATTTATCGACCTTATATCATCACAACGACCGTGACTATATCACTATTATCTCCCTGATGATCATTGTTGCGGTACTGAAGGCCATCATGTTCTACGTGATCGTCAGATTTTTCCATGACAAGCCGTATAACCTTGACCAGCCCTTCAGGGAACCGGTCAGGCGATTTGTCTTAAATCTCGCCTATATCTCTTTTGGTATTGCCCTATTTTCCTCCTGGGGAACCGGCTATTACAAAGGCTTGGTCAAACAGGGCGTTTCCGTGCCAGACCTGCAAACCCTGAAGATGGCTGGCGCGGATGTGTGGCTGTTCATGGGTGTAGCCTTGCTGATCATCGCCCAGGTGTTCAAAAAAGGGATCGAATTACAGGAAGAAAACGATTTAACCGTATAAGCCATGCCGATCATCGTAAATCTCGACGTCATGATGGCAAAACGGAAAATGTCGTTAAACGAACTTTCCGAAAAGGTGGATATTACCCTTTCCAACCTGTCCATCCTGAAAACCGGAAAAGCAAAAGCCATCCGGTTTTCCACCCTGGAAGCCATATGCAAGGCCCTGGACTGCCAGCCTGCGGATATCCTGGAATTTCGTACCTGAGCGGTGGATGACCGATGCGCTATTTCTTAGCGCTCATATAGTCCACCACAAGGTTCACCATCGCATTCACGCCCAGGGTCAATCCGCTTTCATCGATAAAGAAATCAGGGGTATGGTGAGACGGCGCTTTGAGCGGGTCGTTGCCTTTCGGCATACCGCCCAGGAAGAAAAAGAGCCCCGGAACTTTTTCCTGGAAGAAAGAGAAATCCTCTGAGCCAGTGCGCGGCGGGATCAGTTTCACCTTATCGGTACCCGCGGTTTTCTGCAGGGAAGGCAGCATTTGGGCGGTCAGCGCCGGATCGTTATAGGTTACGGGATACCGTGATTCGTAAGGGATATCCACTTCCGCAACGGCCCCGTTGGATTCGGCGGTCTTGGTAACAATGGTTTTGATACGTTCAATCACCATTTTCTCATCCTGGCTGCTGAGCGTGCGTACCGTTCCAATCAGTTCTACCTGCTCTGGGATGATATTTCCCCTGACACCCCCGTGAATGGAACCGATGGTGACAATGCCGGGGTTCTGGGTGATATCGAGATTGCGACTGATGACGGTCTGCAGGTTATTGATGATCTGGGCGGCTGTTACGATCGGGTCTACGGAAGACCAGGGTGCAGCACCATGGGCCTGGCGTCCCTTCACCAGGATGCGCAGGTCATCAACACCGGCCAGGGTACCGCCGGGCCTGTACGTAATGGTTCCCACTTCCGTCTGCGAATTGATATGGAGTCCAAAGATCACATCCACCTTTGGGTTTTCCAGCACGCCTTCTTTGACCATTTGTTCGGCGCCACCTACTTCGCCCTTCTCCACCCCTTCTTCCGCAGGCTGAAAGATGAATTTGACGCTGCCCTTCAGGTCCTTTTTCATACCTGCCAGTACTTCCGCCACACCCATCAGGATGGCCACGTGCGTATCGTGACCGCAGGCATGCATCACACCCACATCCTGACCCTTATACTTTGTTTTCTCCTTAGATGCGAATGGCAGGCTGTTTCGTTCGGTCACTGGCAGTCCGTCCATATCGGCCCGCAGGGCCACCACCGGTCCCGGCTTACCGCCTTTCAGAACGCCTACGACACCCGTGGTGGCCACGCCGGTCTTGACTTCCATACCGAGGTCCTGTAAATGTTTGGCGATAATGCCGGCCGTGCGGGTCTCACGGTTGCCAAGTTCCGGGTGGGCGTGGAAATCCCTTCTCCAGGAAATTACTTTGGGTTCAATTTTCGTTGCCATCTGGGCGATGGCTGTCCTTTGGGGATCGGTCTGCGCGGTGGCGGCATGTCCGATAACCAGCGCCACGGGGATCAGGAATTTTCTCATGTTGACGTTTTGTATATCGCTAAAAATACATGATGCGACGGAATCAGCAGGCAAAATTTTGAAAACCGGTCAGCGCGAAATGCCCGGCTAAATCGGTAGACAAATGCATCCCCTGTTGATCCATGAACCTGTGCTTACATGCCACGCATCGCCCATTATAAAGCCCTCAATGAATGGCTTTTCGGCGCACTCACCGGCAATCGAAGAACCCGTGCATACAATCCATGCATCAATCCCATCGCCCAAGAGAAAAATTTCGCCATATGATGCGCCCGCGAAACGGAATACGATACCGCTGATGACCGTTTCTGCCTATATTTAATGAAAATCGACAACATTGAAACTGCTCAGGTTCGGCGAACCAGGCCGTGAAAAACCGGGTGTCTGGTGGCATACCCACGATATCATTGACGTGTCCGCATTTGTCCGCGACTACGACGAAGCATTTTTTGCGGACAACGGGATCCTCAAGCTTTCCGTCTGGTTGATGACACATGCGGAAACATGTCCGCGGCTCCCTCCCACCACCCGTCTCGGACCCTGCATCGCCCGTCCTTCCAAAATCGTCTGCATCGGGCTCAACTATGCGCAGCATGCCGCCGAAAGCGGGATGGAACCCCCGAAAGAACCCGTCATATTTTTCAAAAGCACCACCGCCCTTTGCGGTCCCAACGATCCCGTGATCATTCCCCGGGGATCGGAGAAAACCGACTGGGAAGTGGAACTGGCCTTTGTGATCGGCCAAAAAGCCTCCTATGTGGAAGAAGCCGATGCGATGCAATATATCGCTGGTTATTGCGTGCATAATGACTACAGCGAGCGCGCCTTCCAGATGGAAAGGGGCGGCCAGTGGGTCAAAGGCAAGAGCGCAGATAGCTTTGCACCGCTCGGCCCCTGGCTGGTGGCGCGCGACGAAGTGCCGGATCCCCATGCACTTCGGCTATGGCTCTCCGTGAACGGGAAGAGGATGCAGGACTCTTCAACGGCCGATTTCATTTTTAACATCCCAAAGGTGCTGAGCTATGTTTCGCAGTTTATGACCCTGCTTCCGGGCGATGTGATATCCACCGGCACCCCGCAGGGTGTAGGACTGGGACAGAAACCAGCGCCCTGGTACCTGAAGCCGGGCGATGTGGTGGAACTGGGCATTGATGGACTCGGCACGCAGCGGCAGGAAGCAGTGGCCTATGGAAGTTAGATGTACGATTTTAGAAGTTAGAAGTTAAGTATAAACATCGGGTCGTTGAAACGCCAGGTTTACTGCTGGAATAGCGCCTGTTTCCAGCACCGGTATTTTTGCATGGCTGACGCGTCACTCTTGAATTTCCGTCAACCGACAACCATGAACTATGAACCATGAACCATGAACTAAATGATAATCGACGCGCATCAACACTTCTGGAAATACAATCCCGTCCGCGATGCCTGGATCACGGAAGACATGCAGGTAATCCGGAGGGATTTCCTGCCGGAAGACCTGCAACCGACCCTGGAAAAAGAGCAGGTAGCCGGTACCGTGGCGGTGCAGGCCGATGAATCGGAGCAGGAAACGGAATGGCTGCTGGAACTGGCCGGCCGGCATGATTTCATGAAAGGCGTGGTGGGCTGGACGGACCTCAAGGCGCCGGACCTGCCAGACGTTTTGCGGCGATACCAGGCATATCCCAAACTGAAAGGCTTCCGGGCCATCACCCAGGGAAAGCCGGAAGAACAGTATTTCGGTAACAAGGATTTCATTCGGGGCATCCGCAGTTTGCAGGCGCATGGATACAGCTACGACCTGCTGATCTACCATGACCAGTTTCCCGAAGCCATCCGGTTCACTGATAAATGCCCGGACCAGTCCTTCATGCTGGACCACCTCGGCAAACCAGCGATCATCGCAAGAGACATGAAGAAATGGAAAGAGCATATCCGCATCCTTTCGGCCAACCCAAACGTGTACTGCAAAATCAGCGGGATGGTCACGGAAGCCGACTGGCAGACATGGCGTTACGAAGACATCGCCCCTTACCTGGAGATTGCCGGTGAGTATTTTGGTGTACACCGCCTCTGCTTCGGGAGCGACTGGCCCGTGTGCCTATTGGCGGGTACGTATAGCCAGGTT
>JALOMP010000290.1 GCA_025455365.1 Chitinophagaceae bacterium
GCGCTTTCATCAATGGTGGCCAGTCCCTCCACGATCTCCCCGTCCGCTGGTATGATATCGCCGGCTTCGCAAATGAAGAGATCACCCTTCCTGAGTTGAGACGATGGCACGATGCGTTCTTCATTGACAAAGGTTTCCCCGATCCCCTGGATCAGCCTGGCCGGGGTGGATTCCCTGGTCTTCCGCAGGCTGTTGGCCTGCGCCTTTCCCCTGGCTTCGGCCAGCGCTTCCGCGAAGTTGGCAAAGACAAGGGTCATGAACAGGATAGCCGTCACCACAAGGTTGTAGGTAAGCGAACCCTGGCTCTGTTCGCCGGTCATGATCCAGGTACAAACACCGGCCATCACCAGGGTGCCGATCCAAACGGTGAACATCACCGGGTTACGGACCATCCTGGAAGGCATGAGTTTCGCAAAGGATTCCCGGAGCGCCTCTTTCACAAGAGACGGCTCAAATAGCCTGGTTACGCTGGGATGCTTGGACATATATCGTATGGTTGAATGGTATAAGCAAAATATTCTTTGAAGTCACATAGAAAAATACTCGGCAATCGGACCCAGCGCGAGTGCCGGGAAAAATGCCAGGGCCGTGATGATCAGGATGACGGCAAAAACCATGATGCCGAAAGTGGAAGTATCCGTCTTCAGGGTACCGGCACTTTCAGGAATATATTTCTTGCCCGCCAGCAGGCCGGCAATCGCTACCGGGCCGATAATAGGAAGGAAGCGACCGATAATCAGTACAAACCCTGTGCTGATATTCCACCAGGGATTATTATCGCCCAGTCCTTCGAAACCGCTGCCATTATTGGCCGAGCTGGATGTGTATTCATACAGCATCTCGCTGAACCCATGGTAACCGGGATTGTTCAGCCACCCCGCATATGCATCCGGGTTCCGTACATACAGGTAACTGGATAGCGCTGTTCCGGCGAGGATCAGCAGGGGATGCAACAGGGCGATGATCATAGCGATTTTCATTTCCCTCGCCTCCACTTTCTTTCCGAGGAATTCAGGTGTCCTGCCCACCAACAGGCCACTGATAAATACCGCCAGGATAAGGTAGACGAAGAAATTCAGGAGGCCAACGCCACTGCCGCCATAAAAGGCATTGACCATCATGGCGAGCAATTCATTCATGCCACTGAGCGGCATGGTACTGTCGTGCATGGCATTGACCGACCCGGTGGAAATCACCGTGGTGACGATCGTCCAGAAACCGGAAACGGCGGCACCGAACCGTACTTCCTTCCCTTCCATCGCCCCGCCGGTAGTATCAATACCCATGGCGGCAATCGCCGGATTCCCTTTCATCTCGAGGAGGATATTGGGTACTGCCAGGAGCAGGAAACCAACCGTCATCACGGCAAAGATCATCCACGCGAGTTTTCTGCGATGCAGGTAAAAACCCAGCGCAAAGATCATCGCGAAGGGGATGATCAGTTGGGCAACCATTTCAATGATATTCGTGAGATAATCTGGGTTCTCCAGGGGATGCGCGCTGTTGGCGCCGAAAAATCCGCCGCCATTATTTCCCAGGTGCTTGATGGGAACAAAAGCCGCCACGGGTCCTCGGGAGACCTGTACCGTATCGCCCTGCAGGTTGATGATGGTATCCTTCCCTTCGAAAGTCATCGGCATACCCCTGAACAAAAACATAACGGCTACAATGATCGAAAGAGGCAGCAATATCCTGGTCATGGACCGCAGGAAATAGGCATAAAAATTACCGAGCTGCGTGGATGTCCTTTCGCGGAGGGCCGCAAAGAGAACGGCTGCAGCAGCCATCCCCGTGGCGGCACTCACAAACTGGAGGAACATCAGGTATAGCTGGCCAAGGTAACTGAGTCCTGTTTCACCGGAATAGTGCTGCAGGTTGCAGTTAACGACAAAGGAGATGGTGGTGTTAAAAGCAAGGTCCGCACGCATACCAGGGTTGTCATCCGGGTTCAGTGGAAGCCATCCCTGGTTCATCAGGATGAACATGCCCAGCAGGAACCAGACCAGGTTGATCACGAGCATGGCAGACATATGCTGCTTCCAGTTCATCTCACGGGACGCGTCAACGCCCCCGATACGGTATACGAGTCGCTCAACTGGATTCATCACCGGGTCCAGCAGGGTCTTCGCCCCTGCATACACGCGGGCGATATATTTACCCAAGGGGATGCCGATAGCCAGTGAAAAGCTGAATATGAGCAGAATGTCGATGAGTTCGCTATTCATGGAATTGTGTGAATTGAAAGTGAAACAGGGCGGTCCTGTCAGAATTTTTCCGGCTTGACCAGTACATAGCACATATAGCCGAAAACAGCCACGGAAATGATAAATAGAAGAATCATGGTGTCAGATGTTTTCGAAATAGTCAATGGATTTGAAAAACAAGGCAAAGCAGGCAATGCCTGCCAGCAGGAGTAAAATGGTTGTTATCATAGCATCATGTTTGATCCGGTGATCCCGGGTATGCCATCATGAAAACAAAAAGCAATCCATCTGTCCATGGAAAAATCAGAAACCTTGCCCGGTGCGGGTTTGATGGTCCCGGGGAAACTGGAACCTTCCATGAACCCTTTCAAAATGAAAGGGTCCGGTATTTCATTTTGAAAGGGTTAACCGATTTTGTACTCTTCGAGCTTACGGTAGAGGGTGGAGAGGGCAATGTTCAGCAGGCGTGCGGCCTCGGTTTTGTTTCCCTGGGTGTAGTTGAGCACTTTTTGTATATGGAGTCTTTCCGCACTCGTCAGGTCGAATGCTGAATTCATTCCAGGGACTACCTTTTCAAGTGCGTTATGGTCAAATTCCGGGGGTAATGTTCCGGGTAGCAATGGCCCGCTGTCGGTGAGTATGACACTGCGTTCGATGACGTTTTTCAACTCCCGGATATTCCCCTTCCAGGCATGACGCAGGAGCGCTTCGAGGTAGGATAATGACATCCCGCTGATCTTTTTGTTGGTCTTCGACGAAAAATAGTGCAGGAAATGATCACCCAGCGCTTCGATATCAGCCGCTCTTTCCCGCAACGAGGGCAGGTGAATCTGGAAAACGGAAATACGGTAATAGAGATCTTCCCGGAAATGACCCGACTGCACTTCTGCAGGCAGATCCCGGTTGGTGGCAGCAATGATACGCACATCCACACGCGTGGGCTTACTGTCGCCAACCTTCAGGAATTCCCCTGTTTCCAGCACACGAAGCAGTTTGGCCTGTAAAGCCAGGGGCATCTCGCCAATCTCATCCAGGAACACGGTACCCTTATTGGCCTGCTCAAATATGCCCTTGCTGTCTTTGGTGGCCCCGGTAAATGCACCTGCCCGGTGACCAAACAGTTCATTTTCGAGGAGTTCCCGGCTGAATGCAGAACAGTTCACCGCCACAAATTCCTGGTGGCGACGGCTTCCTGCCTGGTGTATCGCCTGCGCAAATACCTCTTTCCCGGTGCCGGTTTCGCCCGTCAGCAAGACCGTTGTGTCTGTGCCGGCAACCCGTTGGGCGGCCGCAATGGCCGAAATAATCGGCTTGGAGCGACCGAGGATATTACTGAACGAATACTGCTCCCCCAGTCTTTTTTCCAGTGATCTGACCTTCCTTGCCAGGGAGGCTTTTTCAATCGCCTTATGAATCAGTGGGATAATCTTGTTTTGGTCATCGCCCTTAGTAATGTAATCAAACGCGCCGTTCTTCATGGCCTGTATCCCGTCCGGGATATTGCCGTAGGCTGTCAACAGGATGATTTCCGTTTGCGGATATTCCTTTTTTATCCGGGAGGTGAAGTCCACGCCACTGCCATCCGGAAGTTTGACATCGCAAATGACCAGGTCAATATCCGCTTGCTGCAATTTTCTCTGTCCCGAACGGATGTCAGCAGCCTCTTGCACCTCAAAGCCCTCCAGGCTGATAATCCTGGCCAGCAGGCTGCGGAGCTTCTCTTCATCATCGATGATCAATATTTGGGGAGCCGACATATCACAAAGCTATGGTGAATGTCACCGGCGGAAAAGTAAAAAATAATCCAGCGAACCCGGGTTACGCATGGTATCCTTACTGGCCGCTTTATCAGGATCCATTCCCATCAGGATCTTCTTCACCGGTGCTTCCATCTTTTTG
>JALOMP010000044.1 GCA_025455365.1 Chitinophagaceae bacterium
AGTTGACGCATGAAACGTAAGTGCGGAAACTGCCGGCTGAAAACTGGAAGTGGTGAATCAGGAAGTAAGTGTACGAAACCATGAACCATGAACCATGAACCGTGAACTGTGAACTGTGAACTGTGAACTGTGAACTGTGAACTAATAAAAAGAAAACCTGTAAACATACAACTATGAGCAACGAACAGCCCATTATTGTTGGCCTCGATATTGGTACCACCAAGATCGCAGCCATCGCCGGCCGCAAGAATGAATTCGGCAAACTGGAAATCCTTGGCTTTGGCCGTGCCAACAGCAATGGCGTGCAACACGGCATGGTGCTGAATATAGACCAGACGATCAAGGCCATCCAAACGGCTCTTGAGAACTGTTATGCATCAAACCCCAACCTGGAAATCCAGGAAGTTTACGTGGGGATTGCCGGCCACCATATCAAGAGCCTGCAGACCCGCGGGGATATCGTGCGGCGCAGTACCGATGACGAGATCAAGCAGTCGGAGATCGACCAGCTCATCGCCGATCAGTACAAAACGTATATACCCGCAGGCGACCAGATTATTGACGTGATCCCGCAGGAGTTTACCGTGGATAATTTCCAGAACATCCCCAATCCCATCGGGTACAGCGGCGTTAAAGTGGGTGCCAATTTCCACATCATCACGGGCGATAAAAACGCGATCCGGAACATTAACCGCAGCGTAGAGAAAGCTGGCCTGAAGGTGAGGGACCTGGTCCTGCAGCCGCTTGCATCCGCGGCCGCCGTCATGTGCGAACAGGATCTCGAAGCGGGTGTGGCCATTGTGGATATCGGTGGTGGTACCACGGACCTGGCCGTGTTTTACGAAGGCATTCTCAAGCATACGGCGGTTATTCCCTTTGGCGGCGAGAATATCACGAATGATATCAAAACGGGCCTGGGCGTGTTGAAGACGCAGGCCGAGCAGATGAAAATACAGTTTGGCAGCGCGCTTGCGGATGAAACCAAGAGCAATGCCTATATCACCATTCCCGGCCTGCGCGGACTGCCCCATAAGGAGATCAGCGTGAAGAACCTGGCCAACATCATCCAGGCACGCATGAGCGAGATCCTGGATTTTGTAAGCTACCATCTTAAGCAGGTGGGACTGGACAGCAGGATGCTCAATGGCGGCCTTGTGCTTACGGGTGGCGGCTCACAACTGAAACACCTGATCCAGCTTTCGGAATATGTAACAGGGCTCAATGCGCGTATCGGCTATCCAAACGAGCACCTCGCCGCCGGGCATATTGATGAACTGGCCAAGCCGATGTATTCCACCTGTATCGGACTCATCCTGAAGGGATATAATGTATATGAAAACAACACCAACCTGCTGAAACCGGGGATGGATGAAGACGTGGACATCGATGAAGGCATGCGCGAGCCTGCCAGCTTCAGCGAAGCCGCAGATGGCACCATGACCGTACGTGTACCCAGGCGCAAGAGCCTGAAAGGATTCATGGATTCGATCAAGGATGGCCTGATTGATCTTTTCAAGGAAGAAGAAGACAGCAGACTGTAATACGTTGCCTGCCACGGCAAACCACTAAAAGAAAAGGCCGAAAGGCCAGGCGAAAAACCAATTATTAACCCATTCTATTCAGCCGGAGGGTCCCTGTTTACCGGGACCCTCCGGAAAACGAAACAAACAGCAAACCATGATTCATTTTGATCTACCGAAAGACCAGTCGTCCATCATCAAAGTCATTGGTGTGGGTGGAGGCGGCAGTAATGCGGTGAATTACATGTTCAACCAGGGAATTGACGGCGTCAATTTCGTGATTTGCAATACGGACTCGCAGGCTTTATCGCTTTCGAAGGTCCCGAATAAAATTCAGCTCGGCCCAACCCTTACACAGGGGCTTGGGGCAGGGGCCAATCCCGAGATCGGCCGGCAGGCTACGGAGGAAAGCCTGGAGGAAATCCGCCGGATCCTCGAGGTCAATACCAAAATGGTGTTTGTCACCGCCGGCATGGGTGGTGGTACCGGTACCGGGGGCGCTCCCATTGTGGCCAAGATGAGTCGCGATATGGGTATCCTGACGGTAGGGATTGTAACCACGCCGTTTACCTATGAGGGGAAGAAAAGAATCGCCCAGGCGGAAGAAGGCATCAACCAGCTTAAACAGTTCGTTGATACGCTGCTCGTGATCAGCAACGACAAGCTGCGTCACCAGTTCGGGAACCTCACGATGCGCGCTGCTTTTTCCACGGCAGACAATGTTCTTGCCACGGCTGCCAAATGTATCACTGATGTGATCAATTCCACGGGGCAGATCAACGTAGACTTCGCCGACGTCTGTACGGTTATGCGTAACGGTGGGGTTGCGATCCTGGGTAGCGCCAAGGCCGAAGGGGAAAACCGCGCGCAGCTCGCCATCGAACACGCACTGAACTCGCCGCTGTTGAACGATAATGATATCCATGGCGCCAAGTGGATCCTTATCAATATCAACTCCGCCGAAGGTGAATCTGAATTCACCATGGATGAGGTTGAGATTATCCAGCAATACCTGCTTTCACATGCCGGGCCGGAAACGGATGTAATCCTCGGACTGGGCTATGATAACTCCCTGGGAAGCCAGATCGGGATTACCCTGATCGCAACCGGTTTTGATCACAAGGAGCCGTTCGCCAAACCTGCGCCGGCACAGGACATAAAAGAACAGAAAGAGGAGAAAATCATCCTGACCCTGGCGTCTTCGGTTACGGAAACAGTGGTCGCACAGGCAAAACCTGCTGCCGTGCCGGTGCCTGAACCCGAGGTGTACAAGATGCCGGTTTCCATTCCCGTTGCGCGGATTGAACCCGAAACCGCCCCGGTGCCTGCTTTAAAGCCGGTTGAAGAAGAAAAAACGGATATGGATTTGATGAGCCCCATCCTCGTAGAAATTCCCCAACAGGCTGGCATTCAGTTTATTGTGGAAGAGGACCTGGAAGGCGTGGAAGAAACGGGGGAAAATGGCATTATACATTTTCAATTACAGGATGTATCTTCACAGTCTCCAAGTCAAATTCCTACCGAAGATCAGGTGCCGCAGAAGACCGCGGCGATCCATGTAACGCAACCTCCTTCCCCACGGGAAGACAAAAATGCTAGCTCCACCCAGACGTCGGGTGGATTTTTGGCCAGACCATCCAACATCTATGCTGAGGACCTAGAGAATTTTGAATCCAAACATCATGACTCTGCTGAGGAGTCACACCAGCCAATGCTGGAGGAAGCGGATCCAACTTCCGAAATGCAGCTGGTGATCAGGGAAAACCCAGCGGCGGATGAGCCAGGGGCACCATCAACTCATGTCACATTGGCTTCAGTAGAGGAACCTGCTTTGCAGGACGAGTCTGAAGAACAAAAGCGCAAGGCAGCAGAACGTTTACACAAGTTGCGCAACTTGTCGTTTAACATGAACACTGCCGATCCCAATAATGAGTTTGAAAATGTGCCGGCTTACATCCGCCGCAATTTAGAAGTACACAACGCTGCACTGGCCTCAGTGGAAAAATTTTACAGCCACTACACGGTCAAAAGCGACGAACATAACCAGGCGCAGATCAGTACGCTGAACAGCTTCCTGGAAGGAAAGAAACCCGATTAACCTGAACCTGCTGCCGAAACCCGGCAGCAGGTTTTCTTTTGTTCATAGTTGTACCTTACTGAAACCCCGATGGTCTCCGGCTCTCCAGCCGGAGATTTTTTTTGAACATAGAAGTAAGGGGGAGCGTTGTTTTGGGAGCGTTTAAAAGGAAGGGAGGGCAGGGTAAGGGCGATAGCAAAGCTGCCATGTCTGTTTCCCAGAACCTCGAACAGTAAGCCCATCTTTCCGCTAAAGTGTTTACATTTGCATATCTCTTATGCGTACTGTATTGATCACAGGAGGAACAGGTTTGATTGGAACTGCCCTGAGCAGGTTGTTGCTATCTGAGGGGTACAATGTGATTATCCTGTCCCGCAACCCAAGGGAAACCGCCCGCCGGCATGAACTGGCGGTAGAAAGGAAAATTTTCCGTTCCAGCGGTCGGGTTTTTTACTCCCGCTGGGATATCCGTAACATGTCCATTGACGCTACGGCGCTAAAGGAAGCGGATTATGTGGTGCATCTCGCCGGGGCAGGAGTGGCCGACAAGCCCTGGACCGACGCCCGTAAAAAGGAAATCCTCGAAAGCCGGACCCAAAGCAGTGCCCTGCTCATCAAATGTCTCCGCAACAATCCCAATAAGGTTAAGGCTGTCATCAGTGCCTCCGCGATCGGCTGGTATGGACCAGACCAGGGCAAGACATTCATCGAAGAAGATCCTGCCGCGGGGGATTTTCTCGGTCAGACCTGCCTGCAGTGGGAACAAAGTATTCAACCCGTGGCGGACGAACTGGGTAAACGCCTGGTAAAACTTCGCCAGGGAATCGTCCTGAGTAAGGAAGGCGGAGCGATGAAAGAGTTTATCAAACCGCTTATGATGGGTGCGGCTACCATCCTGGGCGATGGCAACCAGATCGTAAGCTGGGTGCATATTGACGATATCTGCCGTGCGTTCCTGCATGCGATCGAGCAGGAAAGCGTTGAAGGCGTGTTCAACCTGACCGCGCCCAATCCCGTCACCAACCGTACCCTGGTCAAGACCCTGGCCAGGAAGCGAAATGGCAAATTTTACGTACCCGTACGCGTACCTGCCGGTATCCTTCGCGCCATCCTGGGCGAAATGAGCATTGAGGTACTAAAAAGCGCTAGCGTGAACAGCGGGAAAATTCAACAGACCGGTTTTCATTTCCGTTTTCCGGATATCGATACCGCCATTACAGACCTCCTGCATGCATAGATATTATTGATGCAATCAAAAGGCCTGGGGATTAAGCCGGCATCATTGAAACGACCGACTGAATCCCCAGGCCCTTACACATCACTTATCGGCTATCCTTTCTTTCCCTTTTTCAGTGTCGATGCCGGAGCTGCTTTTCCACCAGGTTCAGTGAAAAGCTTGGGTGTCACTTTTGCCGGGTTGCCCATATAAGCCCAGGTGATATTACTGAAGTACTTGTTGAATGCCTTGTTGACGTCTTCAACTTTCACCTGGTTGATCTCGTCCTTCAATGTGATGGCCCTTTTCCAGTTGCCAAACAAGGCCTCATTGCTGGCCAGCGAGGAAGCCTGCGAGCTGTTCATTTCATTACGGTAGTATATCCCCGTGACGTAGCCCGTCTTTTCGTTTTTAACCTCTTCCGCACTGAATCCCTCTTTCTTCAATTTGTCTACCAGGGCTTTGGTTACGGCGATATATTTATCGGGATCCGTGGTTGAAACCGCAATATTGGCGGTGGGTGTCATACTGCCGTCGAACCACGCCTGTGGCGCATACGACAATCCATTTTTAGTCCGCACTTCGATGAAGTATTTATCGGCGAACATCCGCATCGCGAGGTTGAAGGCATTGAAGTCCGGGTCGCCGGGCTGGGGTGCCCCGGTGATTCCCTGGATATAATTCGTGGCAAATTCCTTCTGGGTGGAGCTGAAGGTGTTTTTGCCCGGTTTGTACGATTCCTTGACGAACTTTATCGGTGCGCCGGCGGGAATCCGGCGGATCACCTCGGCCATCCGTTTTTCCAGGTCCGCCCGGTCAAATTCTCCTACCACCACGAAAAAAATCCGTGAGCGGGTCAGGATGGATTCATAGTGTTTCTTCGTTTCGGGTACGGTTAACTGTTTGATGGTAGCTTCCGTACCCTCCGGGTCCTTGGCATAGTTTTTTCCGTTGAAAGCCAGTTTCCTCGCATATTTTCCAATGGCATAATCGGGCTGCGATTCGTTCGCCTTGATTTCATTGATCGCATCCTGGCGGATCCGTTCGAACTCTTTTTCATCGAAACGCGGCCCGGTCAGTGCATCCGCATACAGGGGCCAGACGGCATCAAAATCAGAGCGGATACAGTTCATATTCAGTTTGGATAAATCCATACCGCTGCTGCCGTAGACCTGCGCACTGACCTTATCGAGCTTGTTTTTAAAACTGTTTTTATCATCATTTGTGGTACCGCATTCGGTCAGTGCCTGGAAAGCCATTTTTTCGATTCCCGCTTTGTTTTCAGGGTAGTTTTGCACGCCACCCCGGAACACGGCCTGGATCTCCACGATCTCATTACCGCTGGGCTGTACGATCACCTTAACCCCTTCCACGGTCATTTCATATGGCTCTTTTTTCTGTGCTTTCAGGCCAACCGTACACAGGAGGCATGCCGCCAAAAAGCAAAAACCGGAAATATATTTTTTCATGTGCTGGATGTTTTTGGTTAACGACGTACAAAGAAGGCAGACGGATTGATGGATTTGTTCATGTCCGGGTTGATGACCATGCCGGCTACAAAATACTTACCGCTGATATACCGCTCGATGTAGCGGCGGATATCCTCCCGGCTTACCTTGAGGTAATTGTCCGTGAGGTCCGTGAAATAGTCCAGCGAAGTGCTGCACCATTGGTAGGTCAGTTGCATGGGCAGGGTAGAGGGCTTTTCGCTGTTGCGGATCTTGCTTCTGCGTAACTGCGCCTTGGCGTCTTCCAGCTGTTCATCGGTGAAATAGTCTGGCTGCGTCCACATGCCAATCTGCCTGAGTATCTCTTCATGGCATTCCTTAAGCTTCGTTGGATTCGGGACAATAAATGCGCTGATGCCGCCCACGTAGCGCGCCGTCTGGTACCCGAACTGGGCGTAGGTTGCGAGACCCTTGTCTACGAGGGCCTGGTGCCATTTGGATGCATTGAGCCCGAGGATGGTGGAGAATACATCGGCGGCGATGGTGGCGGCCGAGTCATTGCGGTAGTCTGGTCCGTGCCATGAATACATCATGTACGGTGTTTGTGCGATGCTGGATTCCTTGACGAAATAGCTGGTTTCCGCCAGGGGCTTGAATTCGGGTATGGGGTACCGTTGGTGCGGATCGAACCCGCTATGCGGCCAGCTGCCGAAAATCTGTTCCGCCTGCGCAAAGGCCCGTTCGTGTTTTACATCGCCGCAGATGACGAGCAGTGAATTGTTGGGATGGTAGTATTTATCCTTGATCACCATCATTTTTTCAGGCGTCGCAGTATTGATGATGTTATGGTCGCCGATGGGATTTTTGCGCGTCATCAGGTCGCCCCAGAGTTTTTTCTGGCTCTCGTACCACAGTTGGAAGCCGGGATCACTTTCGGCACGCTGGAATTCCCCGTCTACCACGGGGTTTTCTTTGACCATGTCTTCTTTGCGATAGATGGGATAACGGATGGCTGCATTCATGAATTTGAGGCCTGCTTCCAGGGAGTCGCGGTCAAAAGTGAAGTAATAGTTCACCCTTTCCTCCCCGGTGGTTCCGTTCCATATCGCCCCCAGTTCCTGTGTGCGTTTGATGAAACTTTCCTGGTCCGGGTAGTCCTTGTTGGCTTTGAAGAACATGTGTTCAAAGAGATGGGAAAGGCCGCTGTATTCCGGGCCTTCCGTATAGGCGCCGTTCTTCACGGCGATCTCGATGGTAGCCAGGGGTACTTTGGCGTTTTCTATGACTACGATTTCCAGTCCGTTGGACAGTTTTTTCCAATGATAATTCTCCGGCAGCCTGGGCTGGGCAGTGCCGGCCATGATGGCCATTGACCCTAGCAGGGAGAGCATCCATCTTCTTTTCATAGATTTCTGTTTGAGGTAGCAAACTACGTTAACATTGGCTAATTCCGTTTTCGGATAGCGGAACTTATATGAATGGCTGGGGCAATTGGGTATTAAAGCGGGAGACTGGCATGGTCCGGGTGAAAGACATTGCTGAATGTTCCCAGGACGGCCCTGTCGCGGAGAAAGCGGAGCCTGTCCAGGCGCAGGTTCCGGATGTCTTCCGCCACCACCCGGCGGTGCATGGGATGCATGGTGCCACCCGGGGCGCCCGGCTCAGCCGTAGGATCGTATTGAAATGGCGGGTCCACCCAGGTGCCTCTCGGGTACATGATGCCCGGTTGCCCCAGGCCGCGTATGTCAAGCCTCGCCGGATGGTCCAGCCCCATCCCATGGCCAAATTCATGGGCCGCCGTCGTAGAGCCGGCATAGAGATTTTCCAGTTTGAAATAGCCGCTGTTGCTGCCAATGCCATCCACGAAGGAGATATTACCATAGGCATATTCCTCGATGCGGTAAAAATTCATCCGGGGGTCCGTATTGGCGAGGATGGTCTCTGGCTGTATGTCGGGCATCCATCGCCCCTCGATCCGGAAAATAACGGTATGGGGTACCTGCCGGATAAGTACGGTTGCCCCCGGTTCATTCCACATATTTTCGATTTCGGCGGCGATGCGGTCCATTAGTTCCTTTCCGGACGCATGCCCATACGTAACCACGATGGCTTCCATGGTCAGGCTATGCTTTACGGTATCCCGCCAGACGCTTACCATGCTACTGTTCTTTGGGAATGATTTTAGGCTGCGCAGGCGGCGGAATCTGCAGGGATGGACTGATATCCGGCAGGTCTTTCCGCAAGGCACTTTCACGATAGACGGCCGTATCAATAAAATACCAATGCTTTCCTCCATCCATGGATATCGCCACCAGCGTGCTTTCCAGTTCAATGTCTGCGAAGGATGTTTTCAGGTAGGTAGTCTGGGGCAGGGTGGTCTGCAGCGTCTTTTGATACTTGATGATGTCCGCTGGGTTGCCAAAGACAACACGGTTTACGGAAGCGCCGAATTGTTTGAAAACCTTGCTCATGGTATCAGCCATGGCACGCATTTTCGCAGGGCCGCCGGCTTTCTGTACGAGTGTGGGGTGCATGTATTGGCTGAATGTCTCCAGGTCCTGGGCTACCAGCGCCCGTCCCATATCCACCGCCTGTGCCTTGATGACGGACGCCATGGGTTGGGCAGCAACCGCCAGGGAAAGCAATAAAACCATACCAGGCAGGAATGCTCGCAGTAACTGTCTAATAGGGAAGCGGTTAACCATATCAATCATGAGGTTTACAATACTCAAGTTACATTGAAACGCTGATGCGGGCGGCATGCGATAAACTTGATCGCTTTTCTGGCCCGTGCATGCCAGCGCTGCGGGTTATAGGTCCCGCTTGCGGTTGGTCCAGTAGCAGATACCCCATACCAGGGCGGTTACCAGGATGGTGTACCCGATATGCGGACCGATGGCCGCCAGGGAGGCCTTGTAGTTTTCTGCATTAAAACGGCCCATGAAGGCGGGTAAGGGAATCAGGCGGTCCGATATTTCAAGGGGGAGGAAGCGCCCTTCGTCATGGGATTTTGCTTTCAAAAAACCCACGGCCAGGTTTTCTACAATCAGGAAATAAAAGACAAACACACTTAGGGCGATGAAGGATTTGCGCACCAGGAATCCAACGAGGAAAGCGATCGAGAGCTGGGAGAAGGTCTGGAGCGCGAATAGGCCGATATAGTTGGATTTTGCCCAGATGTCCCGGTTTTCCGGTTTGCTGCTCAGGAAGCCGATGGCAAGGGCCACGATAAAATAAATCAGGGTCACCAGCACGGAAATCAGGGCGACATCGATGAATTTACCCAGCAGGAACTGGTTTCGGCTCCAGCCGTCGATGATGTTCTGCCGGTTTGTTTTGTACGTGTATTCGTTGGTCACCAGCATGATTACCACGATCGCCGGTATAAAAACGAAGACCGAACTGAAAAACGCGATGGTGTGGAAATTCTCCGGGAAAACAAAGGGATTGCCCATGAGCATTTTCGCCATATCACCAGTGGAAGAACCTTTTTTGGTCAGTTCAAGGTACTCCTTGTAGAATAAATAGTTGATGCCCGGGTAGGAGAGTGCCGTGAGGGCCATGACACCCCAGAATGCCCAGTACTTCCGGATCTTCAGCCATTCCGTGCGCAGCAGGTTAAGCATGTGATGTGTTTCCAGTGAGTTCAAAAAACCTGTCTTCCAGTCTTTTCTTTTTCAGTATGAGGTGTGTGACCGTGACGCCCTGTGAGAAGCAGAATGCATTGATGGATTCCATCGGCGCCATCCCTTTTTCAAAAGACGCGTACACCAGGCGGCCTTCCATCCTGCATGCCCCTGCGCCGGGGAATTCCTTCAGCGCCTGCATGAGTTTTTCCGGGTCCTCGGCCGAGGCTTCCACGAGGTCTATATCGGACATGACTTCATCCACCCTGCCTTCGGCCACCAGTTCACCTTTCTTCAGGATCGCAACATGGGTACAGATTTTTTCCACTTCGTCCAGCAAATGGCTGGCCATGATGATTGTGTGGCCCTGCTGCCGGAGTTCCGTGATGAGCTGCCTGATCTCCGCGATGCCCACCGGGTCCAGGCCATTGGTTGGCTCATCCAGCACCATTACTTTCGGGCTGCCCAATAAGCTGCCGGCAATGGCTAGTCGCTGTTTCATCCCCAGGCTGTATGTGCTGAAACGGCTGTTTTTCCGGTCCTGCAGGTTGACTGCACCAAGCACCCTGTCGATCTCTTCTTCCGAACCCCGGCCGCTGATACTGTGGGTGATGCGGAGGTTTTCGCGCCCGGAGAGGTAATGGTAGAAATTAGGCGTTTCCAGGAGCGCACCGATTTTCTTACGCAGTTCCGGCGAGCCAGGCTGCCCGAACCATCGGTATCCCCCCTTGTCCGCGCCCAGTACATCCAGGATGATGCTCAGCAGGGTGGTCTTGCCGCTGCCGTTCGGCCCCAGGATACCGTACACAGAACCTTGTGGCACATCAAAGCTAACGCCGTTCAGGGCCCGTATGGGACCATAGTTTTTTGAAATGGCATCTAAAGAAAGGACAGGCAATGGATGATTTTGTGCAATGATACAGACTGACGGCTTGATTGTGGTACCATTCATCGAAAAGCCGGAACGGCGGCGTTAACGGGTGAGGTTCCACGAAGAAGGTTGCCGTGCAGGGCTGGATTAATTCAATGTTCCACCGGAGCCACCACATTGATTTTTTGGCAGGCTTTCCGGATGATGAAATAGCCGGCAAAACTTGCCGCCAGCGATGCCAGCAAAATACCCAGTTTGGCTTCGGCAATATGCGTGGCATCCGTGAATGCCAGCCCGGCGATGAATAGCGACATGGTAAATCCGATCGCGGCGAGAAATCCAACGCCCACCAGGTGAAGAGTGGTCATGCCTTCCGGTAATTCCGCCCATCCCAATTTCGTGAAGATCGTGGTGATGCCGATGACGCCGATGACTTTTCCCAGCAGCAATCCCGCAAATACACCCACGGTTACCGGGCTTGTTAACTGTTGCAGGAGGTCTTCGGTTAAAGTCACGCCGGCATTGCTGAGGGCGAAGACCGGCATGATCACATAGGCTACCAGGGGGTGCATGCCATGTTCCAGTCGCTGCAGGGGGGTCATGGCTTTTTTAGAAACCTCCCTGATTTCTTCGATGATATGCAATTGTTCACCCGTAATAAAGGGGTTGTCATTGGGTTCTGCTTTCCGGAAATCATTGACCAGCTTTTGAAGCCTGTTGCTGTAAAAAACTTCGTTGACCTTTACCGATGCCGGAATGGTAAAGGCTGCGAGTACGGAGGCAATGGTGGCATGCACTCCGGAAAGCAGGAAGGCAAGCCATACCCCGCCAATACCGATCAGTGCATAGAACAAGGTGTTACGCACACCCAGCCTATTTGCGGAATACAGGATGGCGAGATAAACGAATGCATGCAGCAGGCTTTCCGTGTTAATTTCCGAGGTATAGAAGAAGGCGATCACCAAAACCGCTCCAAGATCGTCCGCAATCGCCAGGGCTGTCAGGAAGATTTTGATGGATACCGGCACGCGGTCTCCCAGCAGGTAGAGAATGCCGAGTGCAAAGGCGATATCCGTGGCCATCGGGATCCCCCAGCCGGAAGAGGTATCGCCATTTCGGTTAAATACCAGGTAGATCAGGGCAGGAAAAATCATGCCCCCGGCGGCAGCCGCAATAGGCAGGATGGCTTTACGGGGCGTACTCAGTTCCCCGGCCATGATTTCTCGCTTGAGCTCAAGACCCACAACAAAAAAGAATACCGCCATCAGCCCGTCATTGATCCAGTGATGCAGGCTTTTGCTGAGCAGTTTGCCGTTAAAACCAATGGAAAACTCCTTTTCCCAGAAATGGTGGAAGCTTTCCGCCCAGGGGGAGTTGGCCAGCAGGATGGCCAGCAAAGCGGATGAAAAAAGGATGATCCCGCTGGTACTGCTTTTATTGATGAACCTTGCCATCGGGTCCAGCACCCTGTCGATGGGCTTTCGGATAACACCTTTTTCAGCCATGTGATTTATTTGGATTGGGTCCTATGAACAGGGCGATCAATGAGGAAGTGAAAATAGCGAATCCGTGATGCTTTTCCCTACTTTGCAGGCTTCAAAAATGGCAAATGACACCTGAAAGAAAACTGCGTCTCGAATCCGTTATCCGGTACAGGCAACCAGACTTGACCGTTGTCCTGGAGAATGTCTTCGACCCCCATAACCTGGCGGCGGTTATGCGAACCTGTGACGCCGTGGGCATTTGTGAAGTCTTCGCCATCACAGACCGGCTCCCCCACCGTGAAAACTGGGGATACCGGAGCAGCAGGAGCGCCAATAAATGGGTCAGGCTTCATGCGTTCACAGACCGCGCAAGTTGTATCCGTGCGGTCCGTTCGCAATACCAAACCCTTATTGGCAGCAGTCTCCAGGAAGGTTCCAGGGACCTGTACAGCCTGGATCTCACCGGCAGCATCGCCCTCGTCTTTGGAAATGAGAAATACGGGATCAGCGAAGGTATGCGGGAAGCATGCGATGGGTTCTTCCAGATACCCCAGCTTGGGATGATCCATTCGCTCAATATTTCAGTGGCCTGTGCCGTAACGCTCTATGAAGCATTCCGGCAGAAAAAGGCCCGGGGACATTATGATCAACCGCGACTGACAGCCGAAGAGCAGGGCAGGATGCTTGATCTGTGGGCCGGAACGATGAACCACGAACCATAAAATAGCTTAACTTTTCCCCCATACATCCTACGCATGTACAACCGGATCAAAAAGCAGGTGCATGTGCTCTTGCATCCCCAGCAGGGAAACAGCCGCTGGGATAAAATCATCAACGGCTTCCTGGTCACGCTGATCCTGCTCAACCTGGTGGCGGTGATGCTGGAAACCGAACAGGAAGTGTATAAACGCTATGCCTCATTTTTTGACGCTTTCGATAGGTTCTCCGTGTATGTTTTCACGCTGGAATACATGCTCCGTTTCTGGAGTGCGAACCATGAAAGGAAATATGAACATTGGTTTTGGGGCCGGCTGAAATATATGTTCAGCTGGGAGTCCCTGATAGACCTGGCAGCCATCATTCCATACTACCTGCATGCAATTTTTGTGTTCGACCTGCGGGTGCTGCGGTTACTGCGGCTGGCACGGTTACTCCGGATTTTCCGGCTCACCAGTTACATGCGATCCACGAAAATGATCGCCGATGTTTTCCGGAACCGTTTCAATGAATTGCTGCTGAGCCTGATCCTTACCTCCAGCCTTATCATTATCGCCGCATGCCTGATGTATTTTGCCGAGCATAATGCTCAGCCCGACGAGTTTAAAAGCATCCCCCATACCCTGTACTGGAGCGTCGTTACCCTGACCACAACCGGGTATGGAGACATGGTTCCCCACACAGGCATCGGCAAACTGCTTACCGGAGTGATCATGCTTACCGGCGTGGCCCTGTTTGCACTGCCGGCGGGTATTATCACCGCAGGCTTCCTCGAAGAATCCCGGAAGCATCGGCGCCACCATATCATCAAATGCCCCCATTGCGGGGAACCCATCGACCTTCACGAACACGACGCAAACCATTAATCCTTAAAATTTCGTGAATGTGTAAA
>JALOMP010000291.1 GCA_025455365.1 Chitinophagaceae bacterium
CGTGGTCATCGAAAAGCCCATCACCTTCACCATTGACGAAGCCAGGCAACTGAAAAAGAAAGTAGAGGAAACCGGGCTGATCCTCTGTCTCACGCATACGTATTCCGGGTACCCGCTGGTGAAGCACGCGAAGCATATGGTGCAGACCGGCGCCCTGGGCAAGGTCCGAAAAGTGTATGTGGAATACCCGCAGGGATGGCTGAGCAAGCTGAGTGAGCGCGAAGGCAATGCACAGGCGGCCTGGCGGACCGACCCCAAAAAATCCGGCAAGAGCGGATGTATGGGCGATATCGGCACACATGCGGCACACCTTGCTGAATACATCACCGGCATGAAGATCACCCGGATCTGTGCGGACCTGAACGTGATGGTGGAAGGCAGGGCCCTGGATGACGACGGGAACGTGTTGCTGAAATTTGAAAACGGCGCCGCCGGCGTCCTGATGGCTTCGCAGGTGGCTGCCGGCGAAGAGAATGCGCTTAAAATCCGCGTGTACGGGGAGAAAGGCGGCATCGAATGGGCCCAGCAGGAGCCCAATACCCTGCTGGTGAAATGGCTCGACCAGCCCACGCAGATCCTGCGGGCCGGGGCGAATTATGGTGACAGGCTCTCAACTTTTGCCACCCACAACGCACGTACGCCCGGAGGACACCCCGAGGGATACCTCGAAGCCTTTGGAAATATTTACCGGAATTTCGCGCTGACCCTCTCTGCCCGGATAGACGGCGGCACGCCCACCAGGGAAATGCTCGACTTCCCGCAGGTGGATGATGGTATCCGGGGCATGGCATTCATAGACAATGTGGTTGCTTCCGCGCAAAGCGATGTAAAGTGGACAGACCACATTGCCTGATTGAATAATCAGTAAGCATTATTTATGTTCACGGTTTACGGTTCACAGTTCACGGCTAAAGCCACCTACTGTGAACCGTGAACCGCGAACTATGAACTAAATAAAAAATATGAAAACAATCAAAGGCCCAGGCATTTTCCTCGCGCAGTTCATGGGCGACCAGGCACCTTTCAACAACCTGAAATCCATCTGCCTTTGGGCGGAATCCCTGGGGTTCAGGGGTGTCCAGATTCCCAGCTGGGATCCTCGCTGCATTGACCTGCAAAAGGCCGCGGAGAGCAAGACCTATGCCGATGAAATCCGGGGGACGGTGGAAGACTGCGGACTGCGTATCACCGAACTATCCACCCACCTGCAGGGCCAGCTGGTAGCGGTACACCCGGCTTATGACGAACTGTTTGACGGCTTCGCCCCGGATTCGGTCAGGGGTAACCGTAAGGCAAGAACCGAATGGGCGGTACAGCAGTTGAAGTATGCTGCCAAAGCTTCCCGGAACCTTGGGCTGGATGCACATGCCACCTTTAGCGGAGCCTTGCTCTGGCATACCGTGTACCCCTGGCCACAGCGTCCGGCGGGACTGGTGGACACCGGCTTCACCGAACTCGCCAACCGGTGGAAACCCATCCTCGACGTATTTGACGAGAACGGCGTGGACCTCTGTTACGAGATCCACCCGGGCGAGGATTTACACGATGGCGTTTCCTATGAAATGTTCCTGGACAAAGTGAACCAGCATCCCAGGGCCTGCCTGCTCTATGATCCCAGCCATTTCATTTTGCAATGCCTTGACTATCTGTCCTATATCGATCACTACCATGAAAGGATCAGGATGTTCCATGTCAAGGATGCAGAATTCAACCCCACCGGCAAGCAGGGTGTCTACGGCGGATACCAGGGTTGGGTGGAAAGGGCCGGACGTTTTCGCTCCCTGGGAGACGGCCAGGTGGATTTCGGCGCCGTTTTCAGCAAACTGACCCAGTACAATTACAGCGGGTGGGCCGTCATGGAATGGGAATGCGCCCTTAAACACCCGGAAGACGGGGCTGCCGAGGGGGCCGTTTTTATCCGAGACCATATCATAAGGGTCACCGAAAAAGCGTTTGATGATTTCGCCGGTACCGGGAGCGATGAAAAATTTAACCGGAAAGTGCTGGGACTGGATTAAAACACCCGAACTTTACAAACCTGAAACAAAACCAATAATTATAACTGTCACGATTATGAAAAAAGTATTGATCGCATTTGGTATTGCCGCGGCTTGTTATGCCTGTGGTGGAGGAACAACGGAAGGAGACAGCAAGCCTGTCAGCAACAATGAGTCCAATGCCAATTCCCAGATCGGCGGAGAAGCACAGCCGGCACCCGCAACCACCACACCTGCCGCTGAGGCGCCTGCTGCCCCGGCCCCTGCCGCCACCACGGCCGCTGCCGGCAAGGATGGCAAGGCCCTGATTGAAGGGTCTGACTGCCGTACCTGCCACAAGGACGACGCAAAACTGATCGGTCCTGCATACAAGGATGTCGCTGCCAAGTATGAGAGCAATGACAAAAACGTGAAGATGCTGGCTGAAAAAATCATCAAGGGCGGACAGGGTGTATGGGGCGAAATTCCCATGGCTGGCCATCCGAATGTGAGCCAGGAAGATGCCGAAGCTATGGTGAAGTACATCCTCACCATGAAATAGCCGGCCGGCATGCAGGATCTGTATAGATGGATTGATTCCTGCGTACTGCGCCCGGAAGTTTTGAACGTCCGCAAAGATTAGATCGAGAGGCCCCCAGGGGCCTCTTTTTCATCCTTTATATTCGCCGGACAATTGTTTTATATAGTACTTTTAGAATCCGCTAAAAAAGAGTCTACCCCACCATGCAAAAAACATACCTGCTGGCAATCATGTTTGTTCTTTCATCATTGAATACAGAAGCACAAGCCGATAAGGGATGGGTTTCCCTGTTTGACGGGCAATCCTTACAGGGCTGGCACCTGTTTAAAAAACCCGGCAGCCAGTCGGCATGGCGGGTTCAGGACGGCGCTATTTACCTCGACGTCTCCAACAAGGAAGGGCGTGGTGACCTCGTCACGGACCAGGCCTTTGGCGATTTTCACTTGAAACTGGAATGGAAGGTGAAAAAGGGATCCAACAGCGGTGTGATTTTTTTCGTGCAGGAGCAGGATCGCTTCGGCGCTACCTGGCATACCGGGCCAGAGTTCCAGGTTATTGACAACACGGGCTATCCGGACAAACTTGAACCCATGCAAATGGCGGGGTCACTGTATGACCTTGTAGCCTGTCCCACGGAATACATTAAACCTACCGGGGAATGGAATGCTTCCGAGATAATTTTCCAAAAAGGGAAACTCGAATTCATCCTGAACGGACACAAAGCCGTTTCCATCATGGTGGGGAGCGATGCATGGAAAACACTCATTGCGAACAGCAAATTCAGGACCATGAAAGATTTCGCCCAGTCACTGCAGGGGAAAATCGCCCTGCAGGACCATGGCGGCGAAGTCTGGTATCGCAACATTCTTATTAAATCTCTCTAATAACCATACTTTACGATCAACATGAAACAACTCAAGCCGGCGCTTGCTTTAACGGTACTCATCGCTCTTTCCCTTTTTTTGACAGCCAAAAAGGCGGCCACACCACGGGTGCTGGTGTTTTCTGCTACCAAAGGTTTCCGCCACGCCTCGATCGGGCCAGGCAAATTGCTCATGCTGAAGCTGGGCAGGGAGAACGGGTTTATCGTGGACACTACGGAGAACAGCGCCCTTATCACTGAAGAAAACCTCAAACAGTATGCGGCGGTTGTATTCCTGAATACAACGGGCGATGTGCTGGATGCGCGGCAGCAGGCCGATTTCGAACGCTATATCCAGGCCGGCGGCGGCTTCGTAGGCATCCATGCGGCGGCTGATTGCGAGTATACCTGGCCGTGGTACGGGAAACTGGTAGGAGGATATTTCAAAAGTCACCCCGCTACCCAACCGGCCAAGGTCAATGTGGTGGACAAGAGTCATCCCAGTACCCGTCACCTGCCCGATGTCTGGGAGCGGACGGACGAATGGTATAATTTCCAGGTGCCCCCTACGGATAGTGAAGTAAAGATCCTGGCGAAACTGGATGAGACGTCTTACAAAGGCGGCGAGAATGGGGATCATCACCCGATCGTATGGTATCGTGCCTATGATGGTGGCCGTGCTTTCTATTCAGGCTTTGGACATA
>JALOMP010000292.1 GCA_025455365.1 Chitinophagaceae bacterium
TCCTATTTTTGGACAATCTGAGATGAAGAAACTCCTGCTGTCCATATTAACCCTCGTCTACCTGGTCAGCACCTCCGGTGCTATGTTGGAAACGCATTTTTGCATGGGAAAGCTGGCCGATTGGAGTATCGGGCATACCCAATCAGACACCTGCGGTACTTGCGGGATGGAAAAATCAGAGGAACAGGACAACGGCTGCTGTACAGACGAAAGGACCTTCATTAAAAACACCACGGACCAGAAAACCGGGAACCCGATACTAACGCCTGCACCATTCTTCGAAAGTCCGGAATCACTGGCGCTCGCATATCCTCATGACTTCGTATTGTCAACGGTAACAGCAAAGCCATGGGGCGATGCCGAACACCGAAGAAGTAACACGCCACTCTACATCCTGATCTCCATTTTCCGTATTTGATCTGAGGGGATATTAGTATCCTCATTCATAGGAGCATCGCATGCGTGGCAGCAGCCAGGGTGCGAATCATTCAATAGCCGTCTTCGGCATATTCAAGATCATTACAAAAAACACTTAACGATGAAGCACTCATTCTTCGCAGCTACTATCGCTGCCATCATGATTCTGTCCGCCTGTAACAACAACGCATCATCTGATAGCCATGCCGCCCATGATATGGCCCCGGAAAAGAAAGATAGCCTGGCGCATGCAAGCGCCGGCGATGTAAAGGAAATGAAAACCATCAGCGCCGTTTTTTCTACGGTTGATCCAAAAGCCAACGCATCGATCAGGGAAATCGTGGACCATTACCTGCATATCAAAAATGCCCTTGCCGGAGACAATGCCGCGGAGGCGGGAAAAGGTGCAAAAGCGATGTCGGACGCCATCGGCAAGCTGGACAAATCCTTATTGACGGCAGAGCAGAAGTCGGCCTATGATAAAATCGAGACAGGCTTGAAATCACATGCCAGCCAAATCGCCCAAAGCGCGGCGGATATCAAAATACAACGCAATCACTTTGTGCAATTGAGCGAATCGGCCTATGAACTGGTGAAGCAATTCGGCGGCGGCAAACCCTTGTACCACGACCATTGTCCCATGGCCCGTGACAACCAGGGTGCCATGTGGATCAGCGAACTGAAAGAAGTCCGGAATCCATACTTCGGTGAACAAATGCTCACCTGCGGCACCGTTGAGGAGGTGATCCAATAACGGCATAAACAACATCCATGGTCCAGAAAATCATTGAACTCGCCCTGCGCAACCGGCTGGTGGTGTTGCTCCTGGCAGGCGGCCTGTTTGCCTATGGCGTCTTCTCAATTGGGAAGAACCCGATCGATGCCATCCCCGACCTCAGCGAAAACCAGGTAATCGTTTTTACGGAATGGATGGGACGCAGTCCGCAGGTGATTGAAGACCAGGTGACCTATCCCCTCGTAAGCAACCTGCAGGGAATCCCCCATATCCGGAATATCCGGGGTTCGTCCATGTTCGGAATGAGTTTCGTGTACGTGATTTTTGAGGACAATACCGATATATACTGGGCCAGGACGAGGGTGCTGGAAAGGTTAAACTACGCGCAACGATTGCTCCCACAAGGCGTGACGCCTAGCCTGGGGCCCGATGGTACGGGCGTGGGGCATATATTCTGGTATCACCTGGATGCACCCAAAATGGACCTCGGTGAACAGCGTGCCCTGCAGGACTGGTATATCAAATTTGCCCTTCAAACGGTGCCCGGTGTAGCCGAAGTGGCATCCTTTGGTGGATTTGAAAAGCAATACCAACTGGTTATCGACCCCGTCAAACTGCAGTTCTACAACTTCACCCTGATGGACGTGATGAACAAAGTGAAAGCCAACAACAATGACGTGGGTGGCCGGAAATTCGAAATGGCCGATATGGCCTATATCATCCGGGGCCTGGGTTATATCCAGAACAAGGCAGACATCGAAAACATCGCCCTGGGTAATTACAATGGTATCCCCGTGCGGTTACGCGATATCGGAACCGTTCAAATGGGTGGCGACCTGCGCTTGGGCATTTTCGACGCAGATGGTAAGGGTGAAGTAGTGGGTGGCATCGTCGTGATGCGGTATAACGAAAATGCCAATACCGTCATCCATGCAATCAAGGAACGGATGAAGGAGGTGGAGAAAGGCCTGCCTGAAGGGGTCAGGTTCAAGACCTCTTATGACAGGAGTACCCTGATCCAGGAGGCGGTTGAATCTGTCAAAGGAACCCTGTACGAGGAGATGATCGCCGTATCCATCGTGGTGCTGATCTTTCTCTTTCACTGGCGAAGTGCCGTGGTGATCCTCATCCAGCTGCCCATATCCGTCGCGGCGGGCTTTATTTTCCTGGAAATGTTCGGTATCTCATCCAATATCATGTCCCTCACCGGCATCGCGCTGGCGATCGGCGTGGTGGTGGACGACGGCATCGTGATGGTGGAGAACGCGTACCGACATATCAGTGAGGCGCAAACGAAAAAGCTTGAAAACCCGGACAACGCATAGCCATGGCAAACTGGTTCAAAAAACAAAAAGACCCGTTGACGCCTGATGAAAAAATGGCGATCATAGAAAAGTCGTCCAAACAGGTGGGACCGGGCGTATTCTATTCCACCATTATTGTCGTTACGTCCTTCCTGCCCGTGTTCCTGCTGACCGGGATGGAAGGCAAGCTCTTTCATCCGCTGGCGTGGACAAAAACGTTCATACTCCTGATCGATGCGGTCCTGGCCATCACGCTGACGCCCGTGCTGATATCGTTTTTCCTGAAAGGCAGACTGAAACCGGAGAGCGCTAACCCCATTACAAGGACCCTTGAAAGAATCTATGAGCCGGTTTTGAAATGGTGTCTCGAATGGCGGAAAACAACCCTTGCCATCAACATCCTGGCCCTGGCGGCAGGCATTGTGATGATGACCCGGCTGGGTTCCGAATTCATGCCGCCGCTGGATGAAGGGTCTCTCTTATTCATGCCGGTGACCTTGCCGGACGTCTCCAATTCAGAAGCCAAAAGGCTGTTGCAGGTGCAGGATAAACTGATTACCACGGTCCCGGAAGTTGAACATGTACTGGGCAAGGCGGGTCGCGCAAACACGGCTACGGACAATTCGCCGATCAGCATGATAGAAACCATCATCCTGCTGAAACCCAAGCATACCTGGAGGGCCGGCATGACCAAGGAGGGGATTATCAACGAACTGAATGCCAAAATGCAGATCCCCGGTGTCACCAATGGATGGACACAGCCCATCATCAACCGGATCAATATGCTGTCAACGGGCGTGCGGACGGATGTGGGCCTCAAGGTATATGGACAGGACCTGGACAGTATCTATGCCTTCGCGCAGATGCTGAAAAAACAGCTGGAAGGGATAGAGGGAATCAAGGACCTCTATGTTGAACCGATTACCGGTGGCAAATACATCGATATCGATATCAACCGGAATGAAATCGGGCGATATGGCCTGTCGGTGGATGACGTGAATACGGTGGTGGAAAGTGCCCTGGGCGGCATGAGGCTTACCACCACGATTGAGGGCAGGCAGCGTTTTTCCGTCAATGCCCGGTACGGGCAGGATTTCCGCAACAACCTGGAAGCATTGAAAAGACTGCAGGTGCAGACAATGGACTTCGGCCCGATCCCACTACAGGCCGTTGCCGATATCCGCATCAGTGACGGCCCGCCAATGATCAACTCGGAAAATGCGATGCTGCGCGGCACAGTCTTATTTAATGTACGGGAACGGGACCTCGGCAGTACGGTCCGGGAAGCGCAGGAGAAACTAGACCAGCTGACGAACCGGCTCCCGAAAGGTTACTTCCTGGAATGGAGTGGGCAGTGGGAAAACCAGATCAGGGCCAACAGGACCCTGAAACTCATTATGCCCATCGTGATCCTGATCATTTTCCTGGTATTATATTTCACCTATCACTCTTTTAAGGATGGTGTAGTAAAAGTAAAACTGCAAGGCTCTTGCAGCGGTTGCCCTTCCTCCAATCCCACGCGCTCCATCACCTTGACGATTTTGTCCGAGCCGAACAGGCGCATCAGGTCGTCTTCGAGCGAAATGAAGAAG